>JBOHSA010000096.1:0-22839 GCA_050732995.1 Gemmatimonadales bacterium
TGGCCGCCGAGTACGACGTCCTGCCCGGCCGGGGCGCCGGGCCCAGTCTCGCGCTCACCGTGCGGATCGAAAACCTGTTCGACGATGATGCGCGCGAAATCGCGAACTTCCCGACGCGCCGGCGCGACGTGCTCGCCGGCGCCCGGATGGGGCTCGGGCTCTGAGCAGGCCCCGCGCCCCGCGACCGGCCACCGGGGGGGTGGCGGTCAGGGCCTAGGCTGCGGTGCCGGGCTTGGTATCTTACTAGGGGTGAAGGCCATCGTTCTCGCGGTGCTGCCGGCACTGCTGGCCGGCTGCAGCGACGCGCTCGAGCGCGGCACCACGGCCGGGCAGCGGATCGCCATCGTGAACCAGACGAGCGGGACGCTATCGCTCGTCGCCGTCGCCGATCTGACGGTGGAAGACGTGGCGATGTTCCCCAGCGGGGCGGCGCCGCGCACCCTGGCCGCTCGCGGCTCCCTCGTGGCCGTGCCACTGGGCGATACGGCCAAAGTGGTCGTGCTCGATTTCAGCGCCGGGACGCCTGTGGTCGACACATTCGCCCTCTCCGGGCCCCCGCGAGCAGGCGGGGCGGACTTTCAGAACGACTCGATCCTGTGGGTGGCGCTGCCCACGCTGAACCGAGTCGCCCGCGTGAACGTCCGGTCGGGCGACACGACCAGCGTCGCGGTCGGGAACACCCCCCTCGGGGTCGTCGCGGCGAACGGTCGGATCTTCGTCGTCAACAGCAATGCGCCGGGCGGCACGCCGGCGGGGCCGAGTTGGGTCACCGCGTTCATCTGCTGCGGCCCGGCTCGCGACTCGATCCCGGTGACGGGGTCCAACGCCGGACCCGTGGTGCAGGGGGAGGACGGGTTCCTCTACGTGATCGCCGCGGGACGCTCGGGCCTGGCCGAAGGTCGGCTCTCGATCGTGGACCCGGCCTCGCTCAGCGAGGTGGCGGTGGTCAACGGCCTGGGAGAGTCGCCGGGGACCGCGGTGTATCACCCGTCGAGTCGGCTCCTGATCGCCTCCGCGGCCGAGGGCGTGCTCGAGGTGAACGCGCTGACCCGCGCGGTGGTCCGGGGTCCGGGTAGCGGCGTCCGACCGGGCGGCACCGGCGTGACGGCCATCGCCGTGGACGCGCGCGGGCGGGTGTATGCGACGGCGGCCGGGAGCTGCGTCGCCGCCGGTCCCGTCCATGCCCTGTCGGCGCCGCCCGACTATGACCTGCGCAGGAGCGTGACGGCCGGCGTGTGTCCCGCCGCCGCGGCCGTCGTGTTCGTGCCCGCGCTGTAGGGGCGCGATGCGAGTACCTTTCACCTCCAGGACTCTGCCGATGCTCCGTTCATCGCTCGTGCTGGTCGTCGCGCTCAGCGCCGCCATCCCCCTCCCGGGGCTCGCCCAGGCGCCCCGGATCACGCCAGGCGGCGATCCCTCCGTCCGCAACGACACGATCTACCGGCTCGCGGTGAACCCGGCCGACCATCCCGACGAAGACTACATCTACCTGCTGGACGACGGTGTGGTGCGCTTCGAGGCGGACGGCCGCAGCATCCGCACCTACCGGCAGGTGGTACAGATTCTGACGCAAGACGGCGTGGAGGCCTGGGGCGAGCAGAGCTTCTCCTATTCGGGCTCACGGGAGAAGCTGACGATCAACTGGATCCGCGTGGTCCGGCCGAACGGCGACGTCGTGAGTGCGCAGCCCAGCCACGAACAGGAATCGCTCGCCCCGGTCGCGATGGAGGCCCCCGTCTACTCGGACCAGAAAGTCCGCCGCGTGACGCTCAGCGGCGTCGCACCGGGTACGCTGGTCGATTGGAGCTACACGACCGAGCGGTTCAAGCCGGTGCTGCCGGGCGATTTCTACTCGGGCTGGCGCGTGACCACGGGGCGGCTCACCCGCCGTTCGCGGCTGATCGTGGAGGTGCCGGCCGCCATGACGCCGCGGATCAACGAGGAGAACGTCCGCTTCGCCCGCCGGGTCGTGGAGGCCCGCGGGCGGCGCGTGTACACGTGGGCGACGCAGGAGGTGCCCAAACTCGAGGGCGAGCCGTTCGCGGCGGTCCCGAACTCGCTCTCGGTGCACATCGACGTGGCGGGGCCGATCACCTGGGGCGACATCGCCCGGTGGTACGCCACGCTGGCCCGCGACCGCTACCAGCTCACTCCCGTGCTCGAGGCGAAGCTCGCCGAGCTGGTACGGGACGCGCCGACCCTAGACGACTCGCTCCGCGCCGTGCACCGCTGGGTGGCGCAGGACTTCCGCTACGTGTCGCTCTCGCTGGGCATCGGGGGCTACCTGCCCCGGCTGCCCGCCGCCGTGCTCGAGGCGAAGTACGGCGACTGCAAGGACAAGGCGACGATCTTCATTGCGCTCGCACGGCGGATGGGCGTCCCGGCCTACCCCGTCCTGCTCAACTCCTCGGGCGGCGTGGACAGCACGCTCCCCTCTGTCTCCCAGTTCGATCACATGATCGCGGCGGTCAAGCGACCGGAAGGCTACCTCTACCTCGATTTGACCTCCGAGCTCACGCCGTTCGGAGAGCTGCCGCCGGGCGAGCCCGGGGAATTCGCGCTGGTGGTGCACGACGACGGACGGGCGGAGGAAGTGCGGCTGCCCGACGTGCCGCCGTCGGCCAACCGGGCCGAGGTGAGTGTGGTCGGCGAGCTGTCGCCAGACGGGGTCTTCACGGGACGGTATACGGAGACCAAACTGGGGAGCCTGCAGTACTCGCTACGCGGGGCGTACGCACGGAACTACACCGCCACCGACCTAGGGCGGCTCGAGCAGGCGATGGCGGACGGGATTTTTCCGGGCGCGAGTGGCGACAGCATCGAGGTGTTCAACGGGCGGGACCTGCGTGCGGCGCCCCGAGTGTCGGTCGTCATCCGGAACGGCCGCCCCCTGTCGCGCGCGGGGGGCGGGGGAGCTGGCGCGGACATCCTGACCCTGCCTTCCATCATGCGGAGCTACGAATCCCTGGGCCTCGCGGCCCAGCTCGAGGCGCGCAAGCCCCGGCGCTTCCCGATCGACGTCGGCGACGTGATCGGACCCATCGAGTACGTCGCCGAGCTGCGGCTCACCTTGCCGGACGGGTGGCGGGCGCACCTGCCGCCGAGCGTGGCGGAGACGAGCGTGTTCGGGACCTACAGCGCCGTGTACGCCCAGGAGGGCCGCGAGCTCCGCATCCGGCGGCGCATGGCGGGTCGTAAGGGCGTGGAGCCTCCCGAGCGCGTGGACGCCCTGATCGCGTGGCTCCGCGCGATCTCCAAGGACGACGTGAAGTTCATCGTTCTCGAGCGGCCGCGGTGACATGACCCTCGTGGCCGCGCCGGCCGTCATCCTCCAAACCTTCCGCTACAGCGAAACCTCGAAGGTGGTCCGGCTGGCCACGCGGGACCTCGGCGTGCAGAGCGGCATCGCAAAGGGCGCCCTGCGCCCGCGCAGCCCGTTTGGCGCGGGGCTCGAGCTCCTGAGCGAGGGCGTGGCCCAGCTGTACCACCGGGAGACCCGTGAGCTCCACACCATCGCCGCGTTCGACGTCACCGATTTGCACCGCGGGCTCGCCGGGGACGTCGGCCGGTTCGCCGGTGCCACAGCGCTGGTGCAGGTGCTGCTCAAGATGGCGCCTCCGGCGCCGGTGCCCGCCGCCTACGACACCTTCGTCGCCGCGCTCGGGCAGCTCGAGCGCGCCGGCCCGGCGGAGACCGACGGCACGGCGGTCCGTTGGCTCTGGATCCTGCTCGGCGCCCTGGGCTTCGCCCCGGCGGTCGCCGCGTGCGTGCGCGATGGCACCCCGATCGAAGCCGGCGAGAACGGCGGAGTGACCTTCAGCGTAGCCGAGGGCGGCGTGCTGTGCGGCGCGTGCGCCCGGTCGCTGCCCGAGCCGCCCGCTCGCCTGCCGGCCCGGGCCTACCGGGATCTCGTCGCCCTCACTGATCCGGCCGTTCCCCTGCCGGCACTGGACGCCCCCTATGCGGCGGCCCACCGCCGTCTGGTCGCCCGCTTCGTCCGCCACCACCTGGGCGAAGCCGATTCCCTCTCCGCCCTGGATTTCTGGGAGCGCCGCTCGTGGGCCGCCCCCCTCTCCCCGCGCTCGTCCCCCGTCCCATCCGCCGCTTCGTAATCGGGACCGCGGGTCACATCGACCACGGGAAGACGGCGCTGGTGAAGGCCCTCACCGGGGTCGACACCGACCGCTGGGAGGAGGAAAAGCGGCGCGGGATCACGATCGACCTCGGGTTCGCTCCGCTGCCGCTGGGCGACGACCTCCAGGCGAGCGTCGTGGACGTGCCGGGGCACGAAGGCTTCGTCCGCAACATGCTCGCCGGGGCCACGGGCATCGACGTGGCTCTCCTCGTGATCGCCGCCGACGAAGGCGTCATGCCGCAAACCGAGGAACACCTCGCGATCGTGGAGCTGCTCGGCGTCCGGTGCGGCATACCGGTGATCTCGAAACGGGACGCGGTCGAGGACGAGTGGCTCGACCTGGTCCGCGCGGAGGTGAGCCAGCGGCTCGCCCGGAGCCGAGTCCGGTGGGAGCCCCCCGTCGCGGCATCCGCGGTGACGGGGCAGGGGCTCGACGAGCTGCGGGCCGCCTTGGCCCGGGTGGCTGCCGACCTGGTCGGGCGACCGACGGACGACCTGTTCCGGCTGCCGATCGACCGGGTGTTCGCCGTGGCCGGGGCGGGGACGGTCGTGACCGGCACGTTGTGGAGCGGCTCCGTCGCGGTAGGCGACTCGGTGCGGCTACTCCCGCTCGACCGCGAGGCCCGAGTCCGCTCGATCCAGGTCCATGGCCAGGAGGCGGATCGGGCGGTGCCGGGGCGGCGTACCGCCCTGGCCCTGGTGGGCGTCGACAAGGCCGAGCTGGCGCGGGGCCATGTCGCCGTCACGGGGGCGGCCTGGCAGGCGACCATGCTGCTGGATGCCGCCGTGGAGCTGTTGCCGGCAGCGCGGCACGCCATCGGCTCGCGCACCCGTCTCCGGGTGCATCTGGGCACGGCCGAAGTGCTCGCCCGAGTCGTCCAGTTGCGGTCGCTTGCTCCTGGGGAGCGCGGCCTTGCCCGCCTCGTGCTCGAACGACCTCTCGTGGCCCGCGGGGGCGATCGGTTCGTGCTGCGCAGTTTCTCCCCCGTCACGACGATCGGCGGTGGGACAGTTCTGGATCCGTTCCCATCCCGGCGCGGCCGGTTGCGCGGGCGGCGGCTGAGCGCCACGCAAGGGCCGGTCGAGCGACTGGTGGCGTGGGCCGAGGAGGCCGGGCTCGCGGGCATGCGTGCCGGTGACCTTCCCGTGCGCCTGGGCGTCCTCCCTGGTGAGGTGAGCGCCCTCCTCGAGCAGGCCGGCAAGGGGCTGCTCGTCTCAGGCGGGACGGTCGTCACGCGCGGAGCCGTCGCGGCCGAGGTAGCCCGGCTGGGAGAGGTGGTCGAGCGGCATCATCGCGAGCACCCGCTCGACCCCGGGCTGTCGCTTCAGGCGCTGCGGGCGGGTGTGTCCGATCCTGCCGCGCCGTCGGCTGTGGTGGATCAGATCCTGGATCTGGGCGGCCGCAAGCAAGCCTGGGAGGTCGCCGGGCCCGTGGTACGCCGGCCGGGCTGGCGCCCGGCGCGTGACGCCGGGGCGAGCGACATGGGAGGCCGGCTGGCCCGGCGCCTCACCGAGGGACGCTGGCAGGTGCCCACGGTGGTCGAATTGGAACGCGAGTTCGCCGGCGTCCCGGTGCGCGCCCTGTTGGCGCATCTCGCGCGGGAGGGAGGGGTAGAACAGGTGGACCAGGAGCGCTACGCGTCCAAGGCGGCGTTGGAGGAATTCCGGGGCGCGCTCGAAACGGCCTTGCAGGAACTGGGTGCGGCAACCCCCGCGCAGCTGCGGGATCGCTTCGGGTTGACACGCAAGTACTTGATCCCGCTGCTGGAATGGGCCGATCGGCGGGGGATCACCCGGCGCGACGGCGACACCCGGGCCCTGGCGCGCTTGACAGCCGAGCGCCGATCTCTAGGTTCTAGCTAGAACCTGTGTTGTGCATGCGCCCACCGAAACATAAGGAGAGCGGTCCAAGGTCCTTTACGTCAGGAGCGTTGATGAAGCGGTTCGCCTGGGCAGGGCTGGAGCTCGGGCTGTGGGTGGCTGGAGCGGGCGCAGCATGGGGGCAGGGTGGTGGTTCCCCCCCCCCCTCTCCTGCGGTAGAGCTCAAGCAGAATTACCCGAACCCGTTCAATCCGGCGACGACGATTCCGTTCGCGCTGGGGCCTCAGCTATTTGCGGCCGGCCATCGGCCGAGAGCGTCGCTGAAGATCTACAACGTGCTGGCGCAGCTCGTCGCCGTCCCGATACTCCAGGGGTCCGGCGAACGGCTCGACAATCTCGAGCTCACGTGCGCCAGCCCATCAGGGTGCGCCTTCAGCGCGTACTGGGACGGCAAGGTGCAGGGCACCGGACGGGAGGCGGCATCCGGGGTGTACCTGTATCAGCTGGTGGTGGATGGGCGGCGATACACGAAGAAGATGATCATCATGAAGTGACTCTCTGAACCGTCCCGGCGCGCCGGGACGGTTTGTTTTTGCTCCTCACCTACCTACCCGAGGAGGCCTGCATGCGAAGACCATCGTTCGCCGGCGTCGCAACCCTGCTGCTCCCCGTCATAGCGTTCACGGCCGTGTTCGCCGGGGCCCGCGACCCCGCGGCCGCTCCCACCCTCGATCCGGAAGTCGCGCGCATTCAGCGACAGCTGGCCACGGTGGAACGGGAGCTCCGCGACCGTGACGTGTCGGGTCTCACGCCGGCCCAGCGGGCGGCCCGCGTGCGGAGTATCGAAGCCCTGCACGCGTACCGGCTCCGCGGCGTGTTTCCCAAGACCCCGGACTTCCGGGATCGGGCCGTTCCCTATTTCATCGACCGCTATGGAACGCGGTGCGCCCTGGCGTATCTGATCGAGCAGTCGGGCGATCGCGATTTCGTGGGGCGGGTGGCCGCGTCCCGCGGCAACGCCGCTAGCGCCGAGCTGGCCGACAACCCCGAGCTGCTGGCGTGGCTCCGGCAGAACGGCCTCACCTTGGGGGAAGCCGCCCGGATTCAGTCGGCCTATCTGGGGGTCCGCAGCAGCAGCTGACCGGGGGTTGGGCAATGTCGTTGCACACGGGCGGGGGCTTCTAGCCCCCGCCCCCTTTTTGTCGTAACTCTCTGCCAGTTCGGCACCATGACTTCGGCACGGAGATTGCGACTGGCGGCAGCGCCATGATTCGACCCGATCGTCTGACCGTCAAAGCCGCCGAAGCTCTGCAGCAGGCCGCGCTGCTGGCGCGTGCCCGCGGCAATCCCGTGGTGAACGACGCCCACCTGTTCTACGCCCTCCTGTCGCAGGACGAGGGGATCGTGACCCCCGTGCTGCAGAAGGCCGGTCTCAACGTCACGCAGCTCCGCGCCGACACCGAGCGCGAGCTCGAGCGATTCCCCAAGCAGTCGGGCGGCGCGTCCGAACCGGCCCTGTCGCGCGAGCTGTCGCAGGTTCTCGACCGGGCGGACGCCGAGGCGAAGGCGCTGGACGATGCCTACGTGTCGACCGAGCATCTGCTCCTGGCCCTCGCCGAGCAGAAGGGCACCACCGCGCGCCAGCTGCTGGCGGCCGGCGGGGTGGACCGCGATGAGTTGCTGGCGGCGCTCAAGGGCGTGCGCGGCTCGCACAAGGTGACCGACCAGGAGCCGGAGCAGAAGTACCAGGCGCTCGAGCGGTTCACGCGCGATCTCACCGATCTGGCGCGCAAGGGCAAGCTCGATCCGGTCATCGGGCGGGACGAGGAGATTCGCCGCGTCATGCAGGTGCTCTCCCGCCGTACCAAGAACAACCCGGTGCTGATCGGCGAGCCGGGCGTGGGCAAGACGGCGATCGCCGAGGGCCTCGCCCAGCGGATCGTGAACGGGGACGTTCCCGAGTCCCTCAAGCATAAGCGGCTGGTTTCGCTCGACCTCGGTGCGCTGGTCGCGGGCACCAAGTACCGCGGCGAGTTCGAGGAGCGCCTGAAGGCGGTGCTCAAGGAGATTACGTCCGCCGAGGGGCAGTTCATCGTGTTCATCGACGAGCTGCACACCCTGGTGGGCGCGGGCGGCGCGGAGGGCGCGGTCGATGCCTCGAACATGCTGAAGCCGGCCCTGGCGCGCGGCGAGCTGCACGTCGTGGGTGCTACGACGCTCGACGAATACCGCAAGCACATCGAAAAGGACCCGGCGCTCGAGCGGCGGTTCCAGCCGGCATTCGTGGGCGAGCCGTCGGTCGAAGACACGATCGCGATCCTGCGCGGCTTGAAGGAGCGCTACGAGGTGCATCACGGAGTCCGGATCACGGATAACGCCCTGGTCGCGGCGGCGACGCTCTCGCACCGCTACATCGGCGACCGGTTTCTGCCCGACAAGGCGATCGACCTGGTGGACGAGGCTGCGAGCCGGCTGCGGATCGAGATCGATTCGTTGCCGCAAGAGATCGACGAGGTCGAGCGCAAGATCGTGCAGCACGAGATCGAGCTGGCCGCGCTCGCCAAGGAGAAGGACAAGGCGGGCAAAGAGCGTCGCGAGAAGGTCCAAAAGGAGCTGGCCGAGCTGCGCGAGCGCTCCAACGCCATGAAAGCCCAGTGGCAGGCGGAGAAAGAGGCGATCACGAGTCTGCAGGGACTCAAGGCGGAGCTGGAGCAGCTGCGTGGCGAGGCCGAGCAGGCGACGCGCCGGGGCGATCTCCAGAAAGCGGCCGAGATCACCTACGGCCGGATTCCCGAGCTGGAGCGCCGGATCACGGACACCGAAAAGCGCCTGAACGAGATCCAGAAAAAGGCCAAGTACCTGAAGGAAGAGGTCGACGCCGAGGACATCGCGGAGATCGTCGCGCAGTGGACCGGGATCCCGGTGACCAAGATGCTCGAGTCGGAGCGCGAGCGGCTGACGCGGCTCGAGGAGGAGCTGGCGCGGCGGGTCATCGGCCAGCCGGAGGCGCTGGCGGCGGTGGCGAACGCCGTACGCCGGGCCCGCGCCGGCCTCCAGGACCCGAACCGCCCGACGGGCTCGTTCATCTTCCTCGGCCCCACCGGGGTGGGGAAGACCGAGACCGCGCGGGCGCTGGCCGAGTTCCTGTTCGACGACGAGCGGGCCATGGTCCGACTCGACATGTCGGAGTACATGGAGAAGCACGCCGTCGCCCGCATGATCGGCGCCCCGCCGGGCTACGTGGGCTACGAAGAGGGCGGGCAGCTGACCGAAGCCGTGCGCCGCCGGCCCTACGCGGTCGTCCTGTTCGACGAGATCGAAAAGGCCCATCCCGACGTCTTCAACGTCCTGCTCCAGATCCTCGACGACGGGCGGCTCACCGACTCGCAGGGCCGCACCGTGGACTTCCGGAACACCGTGCTGATCATGACATCGAACCTGGGCTCGCAGTACATCCTCGAGATGGGCACGAGCAACTGGGAGCAGGTCGAGACCCGGGTGCTGGAGATGTTGCGCCAGGCGTTCAAGCCCGAGTTCCTGAACCGGGTGGACGACGTGATCATCTTCCGGCCGCTGTCGCGCGAGGACATCACGCGGATCGTGGATCTGCAGATCGCCCGGGTGGAGCGGCTCCTGGCCGAGCGCAAGCTCAGTCTCGAGATCACGCCGGCCGCCAAGCAGCTGCTGGTCGCCGAGGGTTACGACCCCGTGTACGGCGCGCGCCCGCTGAAGCGGGCCATCCAGCGCCTGCTACAGAACCCGTTGGCGCTGGCCGTGCTCGAGGGGGAGTTCGTCGAGGGGGATCGCGTCCGGGTGGACCGCGCCAAAGACGGGACGTCCCTGGCGTTCGAGCGCGTCAAGGGTGGCGCGCCGGAGCCCGCGCGTGCGTAAGGCGCCGCCCCTCTCGCCCGGCGACGAGGCCGGGATGCGCACGGCGCTGGAGGAAGCGCGCGCCGCTGCTCGGCGCGGAGAAGTGCCCGTCGGGGCAGCCGTGTTCGGCAACGGGGTGGTGTTGTCCCGCGCCCACAATCAGGCGGTGGGCCAGCAGAATCCCACGGCGCACGCCGAGCTCGTCGCGATCCGCGAAGCGCTCAAGGCGGTCCATGCCGACCGGCTGGAGGACTGCACGCTGTACGTGACGCTCGAGCCGTGCGCCCAGTGCGCCGGCGCGATCGTGCTGGCCAAGGTCGGCCGGGTCGTCTTCGGCGCGTACGATCCCAAGGCCGGGATGGCGGGAAGCGTCGGGGACCTGCTGCGCCACCCGCAGCTGAATCATCGCGCCGAGGTGGTCGGGGGCGTGCGCGCCGAGGAGTGTGGGGAGCTGCTCCGGGAGTTCTTCGCGCGGCAGCGCGCCTAGGGCTGCCGGCCGCCCCCGCCCCCGCCCCCCCCGCGCTGGGCCACCCGCTCTTCCAGCTTCGCGATCAGCTTTTCGATCTGCGCCTTGAGCAGTTTCAACGCGGGCAGCACCTTCGGCTCGAGCTTGCGCTCCAGCTCCTTGCCTTCCTGCACCAGCTCCTTCAACAAGTCGGTGGTGCGCTCGCGCAGATCGTGCCAGGTCGGAACCTCTTCGCTCTCCGCCGCCGGCACGGGGGCGGGGCGCTTGGTGGGCAGCGTGTTCATCGGACCAGCCTCCGCTTTCGGTCAGGGGTTCCTAGACTGATACGCGAAAGGAGGGTAGGAGGGTTCAGCCCGGAGGCGCCCCGCTTCAGGGCGCGGCCCTCCCGGCGAACTCCGGTCGCACGGTCAGAATGAGCGTGCCGCCCTTGGGCTCGGACCTCGCGTTCCCCAGCACGGCGGTTTTCCCCACCGGGAGGCTCACGACGGTCTGGAGCGTGCCGGGGGCGCGGGGCAGGCTCAGCCGCACCTGCAGCTGCACCGTGCTGTCCACCAGCGCCCGGATCTGGCGAACCTCCATCTCGAGGTAGTAGGGGCCACCCGCTCCCCCGAGCATTTGGTTGATAGCGCTGCCCTCCACGCCCGCCACGACTCCCTCGGCCACCAGCCGATACCCGCGGAAGCGGAACAGCCGGCGCAGGGCGGCCTCTACGTCCGCGATCGCCGGATCGCTGGTCGGAGCGCCATCCGCCTCGATCACGCGGAAGGTCAGCTGGACGCTGGGCTCAGCGTCCTCTAGCCGCTTGGTGTCGCTCAACCGGTCTCCGGAGTCGCGCCGCGCGAGAATGAGATGCGCGAAAGCGGGTGGGCGTTTAGCCGGGGGAACGCGGAGAGCGGACCACGTCCCCCAGCGTTTCGACCGCGGTGCGCAGCTGTCCATCGGAGAGGTACGGGGCAGGGCCCAGCCGCAGGAGGCTCCCGCGGTGATCCGTCGCGACCCCGCGGGCGCGCAGGGCCCGGGACAATCGCTCCGCCTGGGGGCTCCGGAGGGCGAGAAACCCGCCCACCGCCTCGAGCGGTAGGGCCCGGTCGCGGGTGATGACCCGGGGGTCCACATCGAGCTCGTCGAACAGCCGGGCCAGCAGTCCCACCTGGTGCTGACTGACCTCGCGCAGGAGGGTGGGGGACAGCCCCTGGTCCCGGAAAAAGTCGAACACCTCGGCGGCGCGATAGTGACTCGTGGGGTCGTAGGTCGCCCCGGCAAACCGGGCCGGTCCCTCCCCATAGGAGACACCGGCACCTGCCCCGGAATGTCCGAGTACCGCGAACTCGCTGAACCACCCGGTGATCGCCGGCCGCATCGGGCAATCCGGCGGTACCCGCAGAAAGCAGTTCCCCTCGCCCAGCTGGCAGTACTTGTAACCACCGCCCACCACGAACGCCCCTGCCAGACCCTCTCGTTTGAGGGAGAACGGGACGACGTTGAGCGCGTGGTAGGCGTCTACCAGCAGCTCCGCCCCGGCGCGTCGGCAGGCCTCCAGGGCCGCACCCAGGCCCGGCACGATGTGCGCATTCTCGTACAGCACGGCTGAGACGAGCACAGCCGCAGTGCGGGAGTCCACTGCGCGCGTGATCCGCTCAGCCACCGTTGCAGCGGGGGCGGCCTCGACCTTGACGATGTCGAGTCCTTCTTCGGCGAGGCGGTCCAGCTGGCGGCGAATCGTGTGGAATTCGCCGGTCGTGGTGACGAGCCGGGGCCGCTCGCGCAGGGGGAGCGCCGACAGGAACCGCACCAGGAGGTCGTGCGTGCTCGCCCCAAGTGCGATGTGCACGGGATCGTCGTCCAACACGCGGGCGAAGCCGAGCCGCACGCGCTCGGCCTGGGTGAAGGCACGCGTCCACTTGTCGTCCACGTGTTCAGCGGCGTCGAGCCACGCCCGGCACTGCCCGTCGAATCCGCGGTCGGGCCAGGCCTGGTGGGAATGCCCGGTGAGGAGCAGCCGCTCACCCACGCGGAACCGCGAGTAATGCGGCGCTAGGGCGTTCGGACTCGCGTACAGCGTGTCGGGCTTCACCCGGTCACAGGGCGGCGCGGATCGCCCAGAGATCGGGAAAGGCGGGCCGGTTGATCGTCGTCAGCAGGTACTCCGCTCCAGCCGAGCCACCCGTGCCCGGCTTCGTGCCGATGGTGCGCTGCACCATCTTCACGTGGCGGTAGCGCCACTCCATGAATCCCTCGTCCAGGTCCACCAGGCGCTCGCAGATGCCGGCCACCGTCGGGTTCGTGCGGTACACCTCGATCAGCAAGCGTTGCACGTCGGGCGACAGCTCGATTGGCCGGGTCACGTCGCGCTCCAGCAGCGGTCGCGGGACGGGGTAGTCGTTTTCGGCGAGATAGCGCAGGAACGCGTCCCACAACGTCGGCTGCGCGTACCGGGTCTCGACGCGCCGCCGGTACGCGCTCCCCGCCGGATAGCGCTCGACCGCGCTGCCCTGCTTCACTCCCAGCACGCACTCGAGCTCGCGGAACTGGAACGACTGGAACCCACTACCGGATTCCAGCCGGTCGCGGAACGACAGAAAGTTCAGCGGCGTCATCGTCTCGAGCACGTCGATCTGCGCGACGAGGGTCTTGAGGATCGTGAGCACGCGCTTCAGCGTGTGAGCCGCGAGTGGCGTGTTGTTGGCCGCCAGGAGCCGCATCAAGAAATCGAGCTCGTGCAGCACCTCCTTGAACCAGAGCTCGTAGATCTGGTGGATGATGATGAACAGGGTCTCGTCGTGCTCCAGCTCGCCCGGCCGCGGCTGCTGCAGCGCGAGGAGCTCGTCGAGCTTCAGGTAACTCGAGTAGGTCACCGTCATTGGAACCGCGGCCTGTATTTGTTCAGGGTGGCGTAGGGATCCGGCCACGGGAGGGGGTAGCCCAGCTCGAAGGCGGCGTGCCGGGTCCAGTAGGGATCCCACAGGTGCGCGCGGGCCAGCACGCAGAGGTCGGCGCGGCCCGCCGCGAGGATCGTATTGACGTCCATGTAGGACGAAATGTTGCCGACGGCCATCGTGGCAATGCCCACTTCGTGCCGAATGCGGTCGGCGAACGGCGTCTGGAACTGGCGCCCATACTGCGGTTTGGCGTCGGCGACGGTCTGGCCGGCCGAGACGTCGGTGATGTCGCAGTGGTGGGCCTTGAGCAGGCGCGCCACCTCGACGGCGTCGGCCGGCTCCATGCCCCCCGGCGCCCAGTCCACGGCGCTGATGCGGACCGACATCGGCTTCCCGACGGGCCAGACGGCGCGCACCGCGTCGAACACCTCCAGCGGGAAGCGCATGCGGTTCTCGAGCGGGCCCCCGTACGCATCGGTTCGCCGGTTGGTGAGGGGGGAGATGAAGCTCGCGAGCAGGTAGCCGTGGGCGAAGTGGAGCTCCAGCAGGTCGAACCCCGCCTCGTGCGCCAGCTCCGCGGCGCGCACGAAGTCTTCCCGCACCCGGTCCATGTCCGCCCGCGTCATTTCCCGGGGAACCTGGCTGTGCGGGAAGTACGGCAGCGGGGAGGCCGAGACGATCGGCCAGTTGTCCGCGGGCAGCGGCTCGTCCATCCCTTCCCACATCCGCCGGGTCGAGCCTTTGCGGCCGGCGTGGCTCAGCTGGATGGCGATCTTCGCCTCGCTGTGCGCGTGGACGAAGTCCACGATGCGCCGCCAGGCGGGCACGTGCTCCGGTTTGTACAGGCCGGTGCAGCCCGGAGAAATGCGGCCGTCGCGCGAGACATCGGTCATCTCGGTGAAGACGAGCCCCGCCCCACCGATCGCGCGGCTGCCGAGGTGCACCAGGTGCCAGTCGTTCGGCGTACCGTCCGCCGCGACGTACTGGCACATCGGCGACACCACCACGCGGTTCGTGAGCACCAGGTCGCGCAGCCGGAACGGCGTAAACAGCGGTGGGGGGGGGGAGGCCGGGTCCGCGGCGACGGCCACGCCGCTCTGCGCCGCCGCTTGCCCTGCGTACCAGCGGTCGACGCGGGCGACGAAGCCCGGGTCTCGCATCTGCAGGTTGTCGTGCGTGATCCGCAGGCTGCGGGTCAACAGGTTGAAGGCGAACTGCAGCGGCTCGAGGTCCAGGTAGCGTTCCGTGTCCTCGAACCACTGGAGGCTGACCTGGGCCGCGCGCTGCAGGCTCTCGACCGCCGGCCGCCGCTCGGCTTCGTACGCGGCCAGGGCGTCGGGGAGGCTGCACCGGCTCTTCCGCGTGAGCGCTTCCGCCAGCGCTACGGCGTCTTCCATCGCGAGCTTCGTGCCCGAGCCGACGGAGAAATGCGCGGTGTGCGCCGCGTCGCCTACCAGCACCACGTTCCCGCAGTGCCAGCGCTCGGTCCGCAGGGTCCCGAAGTTCCGCCAGACCGACCGGTTCGTGAGTAGGCGGTGCCCCTCGAGCTCGGGTCCGAAGAGCGCTTCGCAGAACGCGACGGTTTCCCCCTCGTCGGCCCGGTCCATCCCCGCGGCGCGCCAGGTCGCCTCGGTCGCCTCGACGATGAACGTCGAGTGCCCGCGCTCGTACTGGTAGGCATGCACGCGCCACAGCCCGTGGCGATCCCGCTTGAAGTAGAATGTGAACGCGGGGAAGGGACGCGTCGTGCCCAGCCACACGTAGCGGTTCGCGCGCCAGTCGATGCTCGGCCCGAGCTCCGCCTGGCGCTGATCCCGCACCGTGCTGTTGAACCCGTCGGCCCCGACGACGAGGTCGGCATCCGCGTACGCCCGGACCTCCCGGGCCTCGGCGCCCACTTCGACGCACACGCCCAGCTCCTCGGCCCGGCGGCTGAGCACCGTGAGCAACGTGCGGCGCGACAGCCCGCTGAACCCGTGCCCGCTCGAGCGCATCAGCGTGCCGTTGAAATGAACGTCGATGTCGTCCCAGTGATGGAACTCGTGGGCCATCTGCTCGTAGGTCCGCGGGTCGGCCTGGGCGAGGCTGGTTTGCGTGGCGTCGGAGAACACGACGCCGAACCCGAAGGTGGCATCGAGCCGGTTCCGCTCGAGCACCAGAATATCGTGCGCGGGGTCCGCCTGCTTCATCAGGACGGCGAAGTACAGGCCCGCGGGCCCGCCACCGATGCAGACGATTTTCATGCTCCCGCCGCGCGCCGCAGCAGCGCGCCCGCGATGATCAGGTGCTGGATCTCCGTCGTCCCTTCGTAGATGCGCAGCGCGCGCACCGCCCGGTAGAGACGGTCCACGGGATGGGAGGCGAGCACGCCGCGCCCCCCGAGCACCTGCACGGCGTCGTCCACGATGCGCTGCGCGGCTTCCGTGGCGAACGCCTTGGCCATCGCGGCCTCGAGCGTCACCCGTTCCGCACCGCTGTCCTTCGTCCACGCCGCGCGGTAGGTGAGCAGGCGCGCGGCCGTCAAGTCCGTGGCCATCCGGGCGAGCTTCTCCTGGACCAGCTGAAACTCGGCGAGCGGCTGTCCGAACTGGCGGCGCGCCGTGGCGTAGGCCAGCGCTTCCCGCAGGGCCCGCGCGCCCATCCCGCAGGCGGCTGCCGCGACGGTCGCGCGCACGCGGTCGAGCGTGGCCAGCCCCAGCTTGAAGCCGTCGCCTTCCGCGCCGAGGCGGCTCGCCGCGTCTACGCGACAGTCTTCGAAGGCGATCTCTCCCAGCGGGTGCGGTGCCGACAGCACGAGCGGCCCCACGAACCGGAGCCCGGGCGCGTCCGCCGGGACCACGAAGCAGGAGATCCCCTTCGCGCCCTTCGAGCGGTCGGTGGCGGCGAAGACCGTGTAGAAGTCCGCGATCCCGGCGTTCGAGATGAAGGTCTTCGTCCCGTTGAGGAGATAGGAAGCGCCGTCGCGCCGAGCGGCGGTGGTCAGCGCGGCCGCGTCCGAGCCGGCGTCGGGCTCGGTCATGGCGAATGACGCCATGGCGCGTCCCGCGACGACGGGGGCGAGCCAGCGCTCTCGCAGCGCCTCGTGACCCGCCAGCAAGATGGGGACCGTGCCCAGCGCCTGGAGCGCGAATACCGCGTCGGCGAGGGGAGAGGCGGCCGCGAGGGCTTCGCGCGTGAGACAGCAGGCACGCCAATCCTGGTCGGCGATCGGCTGGAGCCACCCGCCCCGGCCCAGGCGCGCGAGCACCTCGCGCGCCTGGATGCGCGCGGCCGAGTCGTCCACGGGGTCGGGGAGCGCGGCGATCTCTCGGGCGGCGAACGCGGCGAGCCGGACGGCCAGCGCCACGTGGCGCTCGTCGAGAAAGGCGCGGATATCGGCCGTGTCGAGGGAGGGGGGGGGGGGGGACATCGCGCTCAAACGAACTTCGGCTCGCGCTTGGCCCGGAACGCGTCATAGGCCTCCCGGAAGTTCGGGTGGCGCATCAGTCGGGCCTGGACCTCGGCCTCGTAGGCCAGCGCCGCCTCGAAATCGAGCGTGGCCTCGGCCTCGAGCGCCTGCTTGGTCACGCCCAGGGCCTCGGCCGGCCCGCGGGCGAGCCGCTCCGCCGCCGCCCGAGCCTCGTCCCGCACCCGGTCGGCGGGCACGACGCGGTTGTACAGGCCGATCCGCCGCGCGGTCTCGGCGTCGATGAAATCGCCGGTCAGGAGCAGGTCGGTCGCGTGGCCCAGACCCACGATCCGGGGCAGGAGCCAGGCCGCCCCCATGTCGGCCCCCGACAACCCCACCTTCGTGAACAGGAACGCGATCGTCGCCGTCTCCGCCGCGATCCGGATGTCGCACGCCGCTGCGATCACCGCCCCCGCGCCCGCCACGGTGCCGTTCAGCGCCGCGACGATCGGGCGCCGGCAGCGCCGCAGTGCGAGGATCAGGTCGCAGGTGAGCCGCGTGAACTCGTGCAGGCCCTTCGGGCCCTTCTGGAACAGGGCGCCGATGATGTCCTCGACGTCGCCGCCCGAGCAGAAGGCGCGCCCCGCGCCCGTAATCACCACGGCCCGCACGCCGGGCTCCGTGTCGAGCGCCCGGAAGGCGTCGCGCAGCTCGGCGTAGACCTCGAAGGTCAGCGCGTTGAGCCGCTCGGGCCGGTTGAGCGTGATGGTCGCGACGGCGGTGCGGGCGTCGTGCGCGTAGAGAAAGGACGTGGGCGCCAAGGGCATGGTGTCTCCTAGATGACCGCCGTCGCCTCAATCTCGACCATCGCCCGCTCATCAACCAGCGTCTTGACTTCCACCAGCGCCATCGCGGGATAGTGGCGCCCCATGTGTCGTCGGTGAACCTCGCCGAGCGGCGTGAGGTTGGCGAGGTAGGCGGCCCGGTCGGTCACGTACACGGTCATCCGGCCCAGGCTCTCGGGCACCCCCCCGGCTTCCCGGACGACCGTGAGCACGCGCTCGAGCGCGCGGTCCCACTGGGCCACGAGCCCGGTCGCCTCGGGCGCGGTCTGGCCGGCGACGAACAGGATCCGGCCGCCGGCCCGCCCCAGCATCCCGTGGTTCCAGCCGCTGGGGCGCCCGAGCGGCGCGGGGTTGACGATGTCGAAGCTCACAGGACGACCGCCTCCCCGTTGGTATCCTTGGCCCCGTCGGCGCACAGCGCGAGCACGGCCTGCGCGACCGCTTCGGGTGGGATGAGCCGCTTCTGGCCGGCCGTGGCGAGCATCGCGGCGAGCGCCTCGGCGGGTGCCGTGCCGGTCTTCGCCGCCACCCGCGCGACCGACTCGCGGGTCATGTCGGTATCCACGAAACCGGGGCACACCGCGTTGCAGGTGACGCCGGTGCCCACCACTTCCGCCGCGACCGAGCGGGTGAAGCCGAGCGCGGCGTGCTTCGCCGCGCTGTAGGCGGCGATGTACTTCGCGCCCTGGAGCCCCGCCACCGAGGCGACGTTCACCACCCGACCCCAGCGCCGGTCGAGCATGCCGGGGAGGAACGCTTGGGTGCACAGGAACGTCCCGGTGGCGTTGACCGCGAGCACGCGGCTCCAGTCCTCGAGCGTGAGGCGGTGCAGGGGGGCGCTGTGCGCGATGCCGGCGTTGTTGACGAGCACGTCTACGTGGCCGAGGTGCCGCGTCGCGGCCTCGGCGAGGGCGCGGACGCTCGCCGGGTCGGTGACGTCGCACCGGACGGCCCAAGCACGGCCGCCGCCGGCGCGCAACTCGGCCGCGACCGTGTCGATCTGCGCGACGGTGCGGGCGGCGATGACCACCGCCGCGCCCTCCGCGCCGAGCGCCCGCGCGACCGCGGCGCCGATGCCCTGGCCGCCGCCGGTGACGACCGCGCCGCGGCCCTCGAACCTCATGCGGCGTGCTCGGCGAGAACGGCCTCGGCGAGAATCGCCCCCAGGGTGTCGATCGTGCGGGCCCCCTCGTCTGCGGTCGCGTCCGCCGGGCGGCCGAAATAGGCCCGAGGACCGCCCGCCTCCTCAAAGGTCGTCCGCCCCGCGCGGATCGCCTCGGACAGGGACTTGAGGTTCGGCGGCAGGGACCGACGGACCCCCTCCCGCACGAGCTCCGGGCGCGCGGCGAGCACGATCGAGCCCTCGTAGCGGCCGGCGTGGCACGCGCCGCTCCGGAACTCCTCGGTCAGCCGTGGCGCCCAGGGTTTGCGCGAGACATCGGGGAACACGATCCGGATCGAGGACAGGTCGCGACCCGCGACGAGCGCGGCTTCGAGCGCCGCGACGTGTCCGGGGTCGAGATGCGCATTGGCGATCGCAAGCACGGGAATCCCGTGCCGGCCCAGACTGCGAGCGAGGTCCACGATCAGGGCCGTCACGGTGGCGGGGCGCAGCGACACGGTTCCCGGAAACCCGGCGGCGAACTCGGCCGCCGTATAGGCGAGCGCCGGCAACAGCAGCACGGGGTGCCCTCCGGCGGCCAGCTTGTCCGCAGCCGAGCGGGCCATCGCCTCGGCAATGACGACGTCGGTCGCGAGCGGCAAGTGGGGCCCGTGCGCCTCCAGGGCGCCGGTGGGCAGGATGGCCACCGCATGCGCCCGGTCGAGATCACGGACGTCCTCCCAGGTCAGCGCGGAGAGCTCGTGGACCGGCATGGGTGGAAGTATCGTACGGGCAGAGCCGGTTGACCGCTAGGCTCCGCGCGCCACATCATCAAGGGCGATGACGTTCCAACCGCCCCAGCCGTTCAATATCGCCGAGTACTTTCTCGACGCGCGTCTCCGGGAAGGCAAGGGCGACCGGCCTGCGCTCCTGACCGCGTCGGGCCCCCGCACCTACCGCGACGTGCAGGCGCTCGCGAATCGCTTCGGCCACGTGCTCTCGAATTGCGGCGTGCAGCCCGAGCAGCGCGTGTTGATCGCCCTCCCGGACGGGCCGGAGTTCGTTGCGGCGCTGTTCGGGACGCTGAAGATCGGGGCCGTCGTGGTGATGGTGAATCCGCAGCTCAAGCCGGATGCGATCGCGTACTTCTACGCGTACACGCGGGCCCGTGTCGCGGTCGTGCACCGGGACACCGCCGCGGCGTTCGAGGCGGCTGCCGGAGACGCGGCGCACCTGAAGCGGATTCTCGTCGTCGCCGGGACGGACGGTGAGCTCGTGACCCAGCTCGCCGGCGCGCCGACCGGCCTCGAGACGTTCCCCAGCCACCCGGACGACTCCGCCATCTGGCTCTTCTCCGGAGGCACCACGGGACAGCCCAAGGCTGTGGTGCAGACGCACCGGTCGTTCGCGAATACCACCGAGTGCTACGCGAAGGGCGTGATCTGCTACACCGAACGTGATGTCACCCTGTCGGTGCCGAAACTCTACTTCGGTTACGCGACCGGCTCGAACCTGTTCTTCCCGTTCTCGGTGGGCGCCGCCGCCGTGCTGTTTCCGGAGCCGTGCACCGCGGACGCGGTGTTCGAGCACGTGGCCCACTTCAGGCCGACGATCCTCGTCAACGTGCCGACGATGATCAACCACATGGTGAGCCACCCGGACGCGGCGCGGCAGGACCTCCGATCGCTCCGCCTGTGCACCTCCGCCGGGGAGGCGCTGCCCGTCGAGCTGCACGAGCGCTGGACGCGGACGTTCGGCGTGGAGCTGCTGGACGGCCTGGGGACGGCCGAGATGTGGCACATCTTCATCTCGAACCGGCCGGGGCGGGCGCGGCCCGGCACCCTGGGCGAGGTCGTGCCCGGGTTCGACGTGAAGGTGTGCGACGACGAGGGCCGCGACCTGCCGGCGGGGGAGGTGGGCGCCCTGTGGGTCCGCGGCGACTCCCGGGCCATCGGGTACTGGCAGCAGATGGAGAAAACACGGCAGGGCTTCCGCGGCGAGTGGTACGTATCGGGCGACCTCGTGCGGCGCGACGGAGACGGGTACTTCACCTACTGCGGCCGCACCGACGATATGCTCAAGGTCTCGGGCAAGTGGCTCTCGCCGCAGGAGGTGGAAGGCTGCCTGCTACAGCATCCCGCCATCAAGGAGGCGGCCGTCGTCGGGGTAGTAACGGCCGACGGGCTCACCAAGCCGCGCGCGTTCGTCGTGGCGACCGACCGCCACCCACAGCTCGCGGACGAGCTGAAAGCCTTCGTGCGCGCTCGGCTGGAGCCCTACAAGGCGCCTCGCGAGGTGGTCTTCCTCGACGCCCTGCCGCGCACCCACCTCGGCAAGGTCGATCGGGGCCGGCTGCGCAAAGGATAGCGGGTCTGTTAGTTTTCTGTGCGTCTGTGCGTCTACGCGTCTAGTAGTCAGGGACAGGTGGCCGAGCGGCTGAAGGCGCCGGTCTCGAAAACCGGTATGCTCGCAAGGGCATCGAGGGTTCGAATCCCTCCCTGTCCGTAGTTCCTCGGCGCCGGCGCGCCTGTGTGCCCGTGCGTCTGCGCGCCTGTGCGCCTAGTAGTGAGGATAGGTGGCCGAGTGGCTGAAGGCACACGCCTGGAGAGCGTGTAAACGGGTAACCGTTTCGTGGGTTCGAATCCCACCCTATCCGTTCGACACTTCGGATGGGCCTCTGGTCCGGCACCTTGGTCTACGTCGGCGCACGTACCCTGCTGGCTGCGGCCATCGTGCTATACGTGCTCCGCCGCCAGGCGGGCGTGTGGGTACTAGCCGGCCAGGTCGTTTCCGACCTGTGCTGCGCCGCCTTCCTGCTTGGCTACATCAACGTCGACAGCCGTGAGGACATCGGCCTCCTTGCCGTGCCGCTCTGGGTGTTCGTGGTCTACTGGGAGATCTCCCGTCGCCGTGGCTGGCTCGCCCGGCAGCGCGAGGAGACCGACGGCCCCGACGACTCAGCCCTCGCGTCTGCTTCCCGGATTTATCGCGGTCTCTGGGTGGTCGGGTTCGTGGCACCGGCGGTCGTCGCCGGTGGGTTCCTGGTGTTCGACCTTGTGTCCCCGAGGTAGTGGCCGTTTCCGAACCCGCGGTCGGCGCTCGCCTGCGCGCCCAGTCGGATCGGGCCCGACGATACGCTGACGCTGCGGATGAGCGTCCCCCACGGGGCTGCGTCGCCGACCGATCCCCGGGAGCCAGTGTTCGCCGACCCGGGAACCTATCTTTTCCGGCTGAGCGAGCTCGAGGAGGTGTCGGCGTCCCGTACTTGCGAGGTGCGGTTTGAGAAGCCGTGAAACCCTGACCCAGCCGGTCACCATTCCCCGTTGGAAATACCATCTCGGCCATGCGGGGACCGCCGTGGCCGTCGCCTATGTGGCACTGGCGTTCGGCGTCCCGCTCCTCGGGGCCACCCTGCTGGGCGCCGTCGGCTGGCCGCTGGTACACGAAACGTATGATCTGAGGAAGGGTGGGAACTGGCCAGACGCAGTCGCCGATCTAGTGCAGCACCAGCCGCCGTGGGTCATCTACTTCCTCCACACCGGCGATCCGGCCATCGCTCTGCTCACGGCACTGGTGATCGCGGTCCTGTACGTGGCGACGCTACGGTGGAGCCGGCCATAAGGCCGGGTCATGATCACGCGACGACCGAGACCCGGCGGCGCATGGCCGTGATCGCCCTGGCGAACGTGCAGGCCGTCCTGCGCGGCCATCCCCCTTTGACCCCCCTCTATCGCTAGTTAGCTTTGAGCCCCGAGATGACTCGGCCTGCCCGGTCCCCGGCCCTCGACCGCACCACCCTCCTCGACGCCCGCGCCATGTCGCGGGCGCTTCAACGTATGGCGGTCGAAATCGTGGAACAGGCGCCGAGTGCCCAGGAGCTGGTCCTGATCGGCATCCAGCGGCGCGGGGTGGAGCTGGCCGAGCGGCTCGCCCGGCTCATCGGGCAGGCCGAAGGCGTCGCCATCCCGCGCGGCGCGCTCGACATCACCCTCTATCGGGACGATCTGGAAACCATCGGCCCCAAACCGGTGATCGGCGAGACCCGCCTCCCCGGCGACCTCACCGGCACCCACGCAGTGATCGTGGACGACGTGCTCTACACAGGGCGCACGGTGCGCGCGGCCCTGGATGAGCTGGCCGACTTCGGGCGACCGCGGCGCATTTCTCTCTGTGTCCTGATCGATCGCGGTGGACGCGAGCTGCCGATCCAGGCTGACATCGTCGGCAAGACCGTGAAGACCGGCCCCGGCGACCGGGTCGAGGTGCAGGTCGCAGAGATCGACGGCAAGGACCAGGTGGAGCTCGTCCGGGGAGGGGGGGGGGGGGGGGGGGG
>JBOHSA010000097.1:0-2905 GCA_050732995.1 Gemmatimonadales bacterium
CCCCCCCCCCCCCCCCCCCCCACGTCCCGGACGCTGGCGGCCATCCCGGGAGCGGTCATGCCCGCCCGCAGCGCGGCCGCGCCGGCGACGCCTGGGCCGGGCACGAGCGCACGCCGGACCATTGCGCTGCCGCAGGCGACCGCGTCGAGTGGCCGAGCACCCTCCTCGGTGCGGGTGCGGCGGCAGCCCTAACGGTCCATGACCGACTCCGAGAAAGAGCGCCGAGCACGCCCTGAGCGGCGGAGCGGCGCCGACCGGCGTAGCGAGCGGGCGTCGGTTGCGACCGAGCGGCGCTCCGGAACCGATCGGCGGGCCGGGATCGACCGACGGCTGGCGGCCCACTCCGCCGCCGATCAGATCCACGCGGCGCTCGCCTTGGTGACGCGTGCCGTGGAGGCGAGGGTCTTGCCGGACGAGGAGCGGTGGATGCTCGACACCGCGATGCTGCGGCTACGGTTCGCGCTGGAGCGGCTGGAGGAGGATTCCCCCCCCAGCTAGCAGCCGTGTCCCCACATCTCTACCGTTTCCACAAACTCCCGCGCCACCTCGGCCAGATCCGCGCCTTCCGGGTCCATCCCGCTCAGCTTTAGCGCGAGCCGCAGCTCGTACTTCAAGTCGTCGCGCCCGGGCTGGAGCTCGGCGGCGCGGGCGAGCGGCCCGACCGCGTGGTCGTGCCACCCGTGACGCAGGTACAGATACGCGAGCTCAATGATCGGCTGCACGTTCCCCTCGTTCGCCTGTATGGCGAGCATGAGCGAGTCCACCCTGCCGTCCAGCTCGCTGAGCGCCGTGTCTGACAGGGCGAAAGCGGGCTCGATCAGGTCCGCAGCGACTGGGCGTGGGAGGGAGGGGGGGGATTCGGTTCGGGCCCGGCGTCGGGGCTCAGCAGGTTGCTGCAGGCGATGGCGACGAGGGCGACGTGGGCAGCGAGGGGCGCGGCAGAGTGGTAGCGCATGCGGTCCTCCCGGTCGTGTCACCTGGGAGGGTGCAGGCGCGGTGCCGAGCCCAGACGCCACCTGATCCGACGGTTCAAGCGACTGACCAGCCGTGAGTTAGGCATTTCCACGGTGTAGGCAGGGATCACGGACCGTGTTCGAGCGAACACGGACGCGGGCTGCGGGTCGTGGACGCATGGACACAACTACAACCCTTCGGCCCCCTGCCGTCCCGAGCATCGCGTGTCAGCGCTTCACCATGCGGCTGCTCGCCATCTTCGGCGGCATGGCGGTGCTGCTCGCGGCGGTGGGGGTGTACGGCGTGATGGCGTATTGGGTGGTGGAGCGGACGCACGAGATCGGGATCCGCATGGCGCTCGGCGCGTCGCGCGCCCAGGTCGCTGAGCTCGTAGTGGGTCAAGCGCTCCGCCCCGCGGCCGTGGGCATCGTCGGCGGCGGCGGGCTCGCCGTCTTCGCGTCGCGGCTCCTGCGCGGGCTGCTGTTCGGCGTGCCGCCGCACGATCCGGTGACGTTTGCCGGCGTCCTCGGGCTGCTCGTCGGAGTCGCGGTGCTCGCGAGCTGGATGCCCGCGCGCCGGGCGGCGGCGCTCGAGCCCGTGGCGGCGCTGCGCGAGGAGTGAGGCGCGGCCGTCAGTCCTGGACGGAGGTGACGCCGAGCGTGGCTACCGCCAGGTAGCCGGCGACGCCCCCCACGACCCCCCACACGAAGTCCCACACGTCTCCGGTACGGTAGGGCAGGAGGCTTTGCGCGAGCTCGATGAGGCCGGCGAGCGCGATCACGGGGCCGAGGACCTGTCGGGCGGCGGGCACGACGGGGGGCGGGAGGGGGGGGAAACCGGTAGGACGCCAGGAGAGCAGCGCCGCGAGGCAGGCGAACAGCCCGGTGTGCATCGCCTTGTCGAACCACCAGGGAAACCGGCTGGCCACGCCCTCGGGGATGGGGGCGAGGGTGAGGACGACGACCGCCGCGAGGTAGGCGGCGCGGATCAGGCGGCGGTGCCGCTCGGGCCATGTGAAGTTCAAGCGGGAGGAATATAATCTCTTGCGTACCGGCAGCCTCCAGAGCCACGTTGGAGCATGCCGCCCCCCCCACCCGATACTCCCCTACCCTTCTCCTCAGAGGAAGCGGCCGCGATCCGCGAGATGCTCGCCGTCTCCACCGCCACCGTCGTGTGCCCCAAATGTCGGGGCGCGTTGACCGTGAAACGGGCCCCCGGGTCCGGGCAGCAGGTCGTGTGGGAGCTGCGCTGCGGGTTCTGCGCGCGCACCCTCGTCGTCAGCGACCTGACGAAGTCCTAAGACCAGCTCAGGGGAACTTCGCCAGCAGGCCGGCGAAGTCCATCGCGTTGGCGAACGCCCACAGCGCTTCGGCGGTCGGAATGGACTGACCCTTGATCGTCACCATCATGGAGGAGCCGGGGAGACAGGTCAGCTCACCGCTCTTGTCCGCCGCCGCGAACTTCTCGACGCACTTCTGCCCTTTCACCGTCACGAGCCGGCCCTCGTTGCCCATCATCATCGGGTTGGCGACGAGCACCCGCATGGTCGCGATCAGCGGCGAGTTGCCCACGATCTCGACCTCGACCGTCTGCTCCGAGCCCTCCTGGAGGTAGTGCCGGGAGGCGGAAAGGCCGGCCATCCCCGCGGTCGAGCCCTGGGCATCCTCCGCTTTCCAGGCGTCGCCCGGCGGCGGAGCCGGCAGAAACGTCTTGAGCTGGTCGACCAGCAGCTGATTGAGGAACTGCAGCGCCGTCTGCAGCTGGGTCGCGGCCTCCTGGTAGTTCTTGGCTGAGTAGGCGGTTCTCGCCTGCGTGAGGGCGGTGAGCACGTCGTCCTGCGCGGCGGCCGCACGCGCGCAGGCGACGGCGGCGATCACCAGGACCGGAAAGGCGCGGAAGCGGGGTGCTGGGGACACGATTGTCGTCCTTCCGGGGGGGGGGGGGGGGGGGG
>JBOHSA010000098.1:0-2072 GCA_050732995.1 Gemmatimonadales bacterium
TGCGCGATCCCGAGGCCGAGGCGCCCTCGGAGCGCGCGGCGCGGGAGGCGGGGCTCACGTTCATCAAGCTGGACGGGAACGTGGGCTGCTGCGTCAACGGCGCCGGGCTCGCCATGGCCACCATGGACCTCGTGAAGTACTACGGCGGGGATCCGGCGAATTTTCTGGACATCGGGGGCAGCTCCAATCCCCAGAAGGTGGTCGCGGCGCTCCGGATCATCACCGCCGACCCGAACGTGCGGTCGGTCCTGGTCAATATTTTCGGCGGCATCACCCGGTGCGACGACGTGGCCAACGGCATCGTGCAGGCCACGCGCCAGCTGCCGCTCAAGGTTCCGATGGTGATCCGTCTCACGGGCACGAACGAGGCCGAAGCGGTGCAGATCCTCACGCAGGCGGGCTTCGCCGCGCTCACCGACATGGACGAAGCGGTCCGGCAGGCGGTGGCCCGGGCCCAGGGGACGGGACGGCCGGCGTGAGCATCCTCATCAATCGCGAGACCCGGCTTGTCGTGCAGGGCATCACCGGGCGGGATGGGTCGTTCCACGCCAAGCAGATGATCGGCTACGGCACGCGGGTCGTGGCCGGGGTCACGCCGGGCAAGGGTGGACAGCTGTTCGAGGGCGTCGTGCCGGTGTTCAATACGGTCGCCGAGGCGGTGCGGGAGACGCAGGCCAACACCTCGGTGATCTACGTGCCGGGCGCAGTCGCGGCCTCGGCGATCTTCGAGGCGGCGGACGCCGGCCTCGCGCTGATCGTGTGCATCACCGAAGGGATCCCCGTGCTCGACATGACGCGGGTCCTGCCCTACGTGCAGGAGCGGGGGGCGCGGCTGGTCGGGCCCAACTGCCCCGGGCTGATCTCGCCGGGCGAGAGCAAGGTCGGCATCATTCCGGGGAACATCTGCCGGCCTGGTACGATCGGCGTCGTGTCGCGCAGCGGCACGCTCACCTACGAGATCATTCACCAGCTGTCGCGCCAGGGCTACGGCCAGTCCACCTGCGTGGGGATCGGCGGCGATCCGCTCATCGGCTCGAACTTCATTCACTGTCTGTCGGCGTTCGAGGCGGACCCCGCCACCGCGGCGGTCGTGCTCATCGGCGAGATCGGGGGCACCGACGAGCAGCAGGCGGCGACGTTCGTACAGAAGGGCATGACGAAACCGGTGGTGGGGTTCATCGCGGGGCAGACGGCGCCGCCCGGCCGCCGCATGGGGCACGCGGGCGCGATCATCTCCGGCTCGAGCGGCACCGCGGCGGAGAAGATGCAGGCGCTGGAGCGGGCGGGCATCGGGGTGATGCGGCGGCCGGCGGACGTCGTGCCGTTGCTCAAAGAGCGGTTGTGAAGCTCACGGACGTCCTGCGCGCCGAGCACATCGTCCTGCCGCTGCAGGCGGCCACGGTCCAGCAGGCGACCGAGAAGCTGGTCGAGCGTCTGATCGCCGCGGGGGCGGCGGCGGACCCGCAGCGACTCACCGCGGTCATCCGCAATACCTGGCCGGAAGACATGGTCAGCGTCGGCGAGCACGCGTTTCTGCCGCATTTCCGGACCGAAGCGGTGCGGGCGCTGGTCACGGCGCTGGGGATTTCCCAGACGCCGATCCGCTGGGACAAGGACCCGCACCGCACCGCGCGGATCGTGATCCTGATCGTCGCGCCCCCGCGCGAGACGCCGACCTACCTCCAGGTCGTCGGGGCGTTCGCCCGGACCCTGTCCGACCCCGCGACGGTGCTGGCGCTACTCGCGGCCAAAGTCCCCGAGCAGGTCCTCACCGTCGCCGCGCTCGCCGGGCTGGAGCTGCAGACGCACCTCACGGTGCGCGACGTGATGACGCCCCACGTCATCTCGGTGCAGCCCGAGGAGACGATGGGCAGCGTCGTCCGGTTGATGGTGGAGAAAGACGTGCGGGCGCTGCCGGTGGTGGACGAGGCGGGCGCGCTGCTCGGCATGGTGACGCATCGCGAGCTCTTGCGCCATCTGATCCCCGACTACCTGCAGCGCACCAAGAGCGGCGAGCTGCGCGCGCCGCCGGCACCCCAGCAGCACCGGGGCGGGGGGGGGGGGGGGGGGGG
>JBOHSA010000099.1:0-2201 GCA_050732995.1 Gemmatimonadales bacterium
CCGTGCTGGTTCTGGTGGCGGCGAACGCTTTTTTCGTGGCGGCGGAATTCGCGCTGGTCGCGGCCCGCCGCACGCGCATCGAGGCGATGATCCGCAAGGGGGACCGCCGGGCGGTCGTGGTGAAGAAGGCGCTGCAATCGCTCGACCGCTACATCTCGGGGACCCAGCTCGGCATCACTGTGGCGAGCCTCGGGCTCGGGTGGATCGGCAAACCGGCGCTCGCCGGGACCATCGAGCACCTGTTCACGGGGCTCCCCGCGCCCGTCGACGTGATCGCGACGGAAAGCGTGGCGGTCGGCGTCGCGTTCACCATCATCACGTTCCTGCACATCGTGCTCGGCGAGCTCGCCCCCAAGGCGCTGGCGTTGCTGCATCCCGAGCAAACGAGCCGCTGGGTCGCCCAGCCGCTCATCATTTTCACCGTCGCGACCAACCCGTTCATCTGGCTGCTGAACGGCACGGCCAACGCCATCCTCAAGTTGTTCGGCGCGCGCGCCCCTAGCGAGCGGGAGCGGGTGCACTCGCCCGAAGAAATCATGATGCTCGTCGAGCAGAGCCGCGCCACCGGAGAGCTCGG
Source organism: Gemmatimonadales bacterium (assembly GCA_050732995.1). Classification (GTDB taxonomy): domain Bacteria; phylum Gemmatimonadota; class Gemmatimonadetes; order Gemmatimonadales; family GWC2-71-9; genus JBOHSA01. Next base: position 578 of record JBOHSA010000099.1, read on the forward strand.
GCCCCAGGACGCCCGGATGATCGAAGGCATTTTCGAGTTCACCGAGAAGCTCGCGCGCGACGTGATGACGCCGCGCACGGCGATCCTCGGGATCCCGGCCCAGTCCACGCTGGCGCAGGCGGCTGACCTCGTAGCCCGGGCCGGGCGTTCGCGCTACCCCGTCTACCGCGATACGCTCGACGACGTCGTCGGCACGGTGCACGCGAAGGCGATTCTTGCGGGCTTCCGCGTGAATCCGCAGGAGATGATCGAGGCGGAGATGCGGCCGACGTTCTTCGTGCCCGGGACGCGCGAGGTGGAGGACGTGCTCGCCGACATGAAGCGCCAGAAGGCGCACCTCGCCATCGTGCTCGACGAGTTCGGCGGGACGGCGGGCCTCGTCACGATGGAGGACCTGCTGGAAGAGATCGTCGGCCAGATCTACGACGAGTACGACCGGCCGGAAGCGCCCCCCGCCCCGGCCCCGGCCGGAGAGCCGGGGGCCGGAGGCGCGCCCGCCCCACACCCCGTCCTCCCGGGCGGGATGGAGATCAAGGACGTCAACCGGGTCCACGGCCTCGAGCTGGACGACACCGACTACACGACGATCGGCGGCCTGCTGTTCGGCGCGCTCGGCCGGCTCCCGAAGCCGGGGGACAAAGTCGACCTCAAGGGCGCGACGTTCGAGATTCTCGAGATGGAGGGACGGCGGGTGGGGAAGGTCCGTTATTTAGGGAAGCAGAAGCAGGCCTAGGAAGACGCCAGCTGAACGGCGAGCTCCAACGCGGCCCGCATGCTCCCCGCGTTCGCGATCCCCTGCCCCGCGATATCGAACGCCGTCCCGTGATCCGGCGCCGTCCGCACGAACGGCAGCCCCAACGTCACGTTCACGCCGGCGCCGAACCCGGCCACCTTCACGGCGGTCATGCCGACGTCGTGGTAGGGCGCGAGCACCGCGTCGAATTCGCCTTGGAGGGCCCGGACGAAGACGGTGTCCGCCGGGACCGGGCCCACCGCTCCCAACGCCTCGGCGGCCGGCTGCAGCACGCGCTCGTCTTCGTCCCCGAAGAGGCCTCCCTCCCCGGCGTGCGGGTTGAGCGCGCACACCGCGAGCCGCGGGGCGGCGATCCCCCACCGCCGCTGCAGCGCGTCCGACGTGATCCGGCCCGTCTGCACCACCCGCTCGAAAGTGAGCGCCGCGGGCACCTCCTTCAGCGCGATGTGGGTGGTGATGAGCACGACCCGCAATCGCCCCGTCGTGAGCATCATGGCCACGGGAACGTCGCCCGCGAGGCGTCCGAGGAGCTCGGTGACGCCGGGATAGCGGTATCCCGCGAGGTGCAGCGCCTGCTTCTGGACCGGGCCGGTCACCACGGCGTCCACCTCGCCCGCCATGGCCAACCGGACTGCCTGTTCGATCGCGCGGCCCGAGACGCGGCCGGCGGCCTCAGGGAGCAGGGAGCTGGGAGCGGTTCTCGCCGGTGCATCGGGAGGTCCTGCTCCCCGCTCCCTGCTCCCGACCACCACGATGTCCGCGTCCAGCGGAGCGAGGGCGAGCGCCTTGCGCGTGACTTCCGGTCCGATCCCCCGGGGATCGCCGAGCGTGACGGCTAGACGCGGGCGAGGGGGGGGGGGGGGGGGGGGG
>JBOHSA010000100.1:0-20695 GCA_050732995.1 Gemmatimonadales bacterium
CCCCCCCCCCCCCCCCCCCCCCCCCCCCCCCCCCCCCCCCCCCCCCCCCCCCCCCCCCGCGCGGTGACGGCCGCCAGCGGCAAAGACCTGGTCGGCCTCGAGGCGCTGTCCCCGGAGCAGATTCGCCTGGTCCTCGATACCGCCGAGCCCTTCAAAGAAGTGAGCGAGCGGCCCATCAAGAAGGTGCCGGCGCTGCGCGGCAAAACGATCGTGAACCTCTTCTTCGAGGCTTCGACGCGCACTCGGATCTCCTTTGAATTCGCCGAAAAGCGGCTGTCGGCCGATACGGTCAACGTCGCCGCCTCGGGCTCCGCGGTCCAGAAGGGCGAGACCCTGGTCGACACCGCCCGGAACCTCGAGGCGATGCGGATCGACATGGTCGTCATCCGACACCCATCCTCCGGTGCCGCGGAGTTTCTCGGGCGGCGCATCCGCTCGAACGTGATCAACGCGGGCGACGGGAAGCACGAGCACCCCACGCAAGGGCTGCTCGATCTCCTGACCCTGCGCGACAAGTTCGGGCGGATCGAGGGTCTCAAGGTCTGCCTTGTGGGCGACGTGCTCCACTCGCGCGTCGCCCGCTCGAATATCTGGGGCCTCCTGAAGCTCGGCGCCCAGGTCGCCGTGTGCGGCCCGCATACGCTCCTGCCGCGCGGCATCGAGGAGCTGGGGGTGACGGTCTTCGGCCGGATCGAGGAGGCGATCGGGTGGGCCGACGCGTTGAACGTCTTGCGGCTCCAGCTCGAGCGGATGGAAAAGGGGTTCATTCCCTCGCTACGGGAATACTACCGCGTGTTCGGCGTCTCGCTGGAGCGCCTGGAGAAGGCGCCGCGCGAGCTCACCATCATGCACCCAGGCCCGATGAACCGCGGGGTGGAGATCGATTCGCGTGTCGCCGACGGGCCCCACAGCGTGATCCTCGGTCAGGTGACGAACGGCGTCGCCGTGCGCATGGCGGTGCTCTACCTCCTCGCCGGTGGCAATCCGGAGCTGGCCGACGCGGCGAAACGGGGGCGAGCCGACTGATGGCCGCCGCGCCCGAGCGTCCGCTGGTGCTGCGCGGCGGACGGGTGATCGACCCGAGCCGCGGCCTGGACGAGACGGCCGACGTGCTGATCCAGGATCGCCGCATCGCCGCGGTGAGCGACCGGCTGGGCGTGCCCGACGGGGCCGAGGTGCGCGACGTGCGCGGCTGGATCGTCGCCCCGGGGCTGATCGACCTTCATGTCCATCTGCGCGAGCCGGGGAACGAGGACGAGGAGACGGTGGGGACCGGCGCGCAGGCCGCCGCGGCGGGCGGATTCACCGCGATCTGCGCGATGCCCAATACCGATCCGGTCACCGACAACCAAGCCGCCGTCGGGTTCATCGTGCGCCAGTCGATGCGCGCCGCCTCCGCCCGCGTGCATCCCATCGGCGCGGTGTCCGTGGGCCAGCGGGGCGAGCAGCTGGCCGAGTTCGGCGAAATGGTGGGTGCCGGGGCGGTGGCGGTGTCGGACGACGGCCGGCCGGTCGTCTCGAGCCACCTGATGCGGACGGCGCTCGAATACGCGCGGACCTTCGGCGTACCGGTGGCCGATCATTGCGAAGAGCCTACCCTCGCCGCGGGCGGCGTGATGCACGAGGGCCTGGTCGCGACGCGGCTGGGCCTCAAGGGAATCCCCGCCGCCGCCGAAGAGATCATGGTGGCCCGCGACTGCCTGCTGGCGGAGTTGAGCGGCGGACACGTCCATCTGTGCCACATCTCCTCGCGTGGCGCGATCGAGCTGATCCGTCGGGCGAAAGAGCGCGGCGTCCGCGTGACGGCCGAAGTGACACCGCACCATCTCACGCTCACCGACCACGCCTGCGAGGGCTACGACACGCACGCGAAAATGAATCCGCCGCTGCGCGAAGCGGCGGACGTGGCGGCGCTGCGGGCGGCGCTCAAGGACGGATCGATCGACTGCATCGCCTCCGACCACGCGCCGCACGCCTACGACGAGAAGGAAGCGGCCTTCGATGACGCCCCGTTCGGCATCATCGGACTCGAGACCGCGTTCGGCGTCGCCTGCACCGAGCTCGTCGGGGGCGGGGTCCTGGCGTTGCCCGAGCTGATTGCGCGCATGAGCACGGTCCCCGCCACGGTCTTTCACTTGCCGGGCGGCACCCTGCGCTCCGGCGCCATCGCTGACGTCGTCGTGCTCGACGTGACGACGCCTTGGACCGTGGACCCCGCCGCCTTCCGGTCGAAGAGCCGCAATACGCCGTTCGCAGGACGGCGGCTCACGGGCCGCGCGGTGCTGACGCTCGTGAACGGCCGCGTGGTGCACGAGGCAGACGTAGGGCCAGCTTCGGTTCCCCCCCCCTCGGCCCCCCCACTGGCCCGGTGACCGCGCGCGAGGCCGCCGGGCGCATGGCCGAGTGCTGCCGCCAGCTCGCGCGCCGGGGCCTCATGGCGGGACAGGACGGCAACCTCTCGGTGCGCTTGGGTCCGGATCGCGTACTCGTCACGCCGGCGGGGCTCATCAAGTCGCAGCTCACGGCGGCGGACATGGTGGAAGTGGATCTCGCCGGGCGCCGGCGACGCGGCCGCCGCAACCCTACCAGCGAATTGGACTTACACCTGCGGATTCTGCGGCGCCGGCCGGACGTCGGCGCCGTGGTGCACGCCCATCCCCCGACCGCCACGGGATTCGCCGTTGCGGGGGAGGGGATTCCCGCTAATGTGTTGCCCGAGCTTATCTTCCAAGTGGGTCCGGTGCCCGTGGTTCCCTACGGGACCCCGGGGACGGCGGAATTGGGGGACAAGGTGGAGCCGCTCATCGGCCGGCATGACGCCTTGCTGCTCGCCAACCACGGGGCGGTAACGGTGGGCCGCACGATTGACCAGGCATGGATCCGGATGGAGAGCCTCGAGCATGGGGCGCGGATCATCCTCATGGCGCGGCTGCTGAGGGGAGGGGGAGGGAGCGGGGAAGCTCGGGAACTGAAGCCGGGCGAGGTTGCCCGGCTGCTGGCACTGCGCGACCGCATGGGACGGGAGACGGATGCCTAAAGGGTCGTCGAAGAGCACCGCTGCGATCCAGCGCCTGCTCGAGGAGCGGCGCCAGTACGAGTCGTGGATCGCGCGTATCAATGCCGCCGCCGACGCGACGCCGGAGGAGGTGCGCACCCGCGTGCGCGCCGACTACGAAGCGCGGCTCAAGGCGGTGACGGAGGAGCTCAAAACGCACGCCGAGGCGGCTCGGCAGCTGATCCTCCAGCGCCGGGAGTTCCGGATCGAGCTGCAGGGGAAGGAGACCCAGGCGGCCGAGCGGCTGAAGGAGGCGGAGCTGCGGCACGCCGTGGGCGAGTATGACGAGTCGCAGTGGACCCAGGTCCATAAGGACGTGCTCGCGGAGCTGGTCTCGGTGCGCGAGGAGCTGCAATCGGTCGAGGCCGACATCGAGAAGCTGGAGGAGCTGGACAAGCTGGTGCGCCAGCGCCCGGCACCGGGAGCAGGTGCTCCTGCGACTCCGTCCCCCGCGGACCGGCACGCGGGGCGCGGGGCGCCCCCACCCCGGCCGCAGTTCCGCTCGGATGATAGGAAGGATTCCAAGAAGCCGGCCCAGGTGGACGAGCTGGCGTTCTTGAAGTCGGTGACGGAGGACGAGAAGGGCGGCGCCCCGTCCCCGCGGCGGGCGAGCGGCGCCCAATTCCAGCCAGCCATCCCGGACGTCAGCCCGCGGTCGGCGACGCCCGCCCCCTCCTCCTCCGCCCCGACGCCGGCCGCGCCCTCGGCGCGCACCAACGACGACGACGAAGCGCCGCGCACCTTGAAGTGCAAGGAATGCGGGACGATGAACCTGCCGACGGAGTGGTACTGCGAGCAGTGTGGCGCGGAACTGGCGGCGCTGTGAATACGGATAAGCGTAGAGAGGGACTGCGTACGGTTTCGCTCCCGACGTCGTGTCTCCTTACGCTGTTTTCGTTTTGACGAACTTCGCCAATCGCGCCTTGTGCCGGGCGGCATTGTTCGCGTGGATCAGCCCTTTGCGCGCCGCTCGATCGAGCAGGCGGACTGCCTGGGCGAAGGCGGCGGTTGCCTGCTGGGCGGACTCGGACGCCCGCACCCGTTTGAGGGCTGTGCGCAGGGCGGAGCGCTGGGCCCGATTGCGCACGAACCGGGAGCGGCCCTGGCGCATGGCTTTCTTGGCGGACTTGATCTTCGGCACGGATCGGTCTCCTGGATGAGGGGCGGAAAATAGAGGGTAAGTTGAGGGGGGTCAAGGCACTACGCCGTTGACCGGGGGGCTCGGCACTCATTATCTTTGGCCGTCCCGACCCCCGAGTCGCCCTATCTCGCTCGATATCCTCGTCTGGGCCCCGGTGTTGCTGTTCTCGATGGTGGCCCACGAGTACGCGCACGCCGAGGCGGCCTACCGGCAGGGGGACGACACCGCCTACATGCTCGGGCGGCTGACGTTCAATCCCCTCAAGCACATCGACCCGTTCATGACGGTCCTGCTGCCCATCATGCTCTGGATCGCGTCCAACGGCACGTACACATTCGGCGGCGCCAAGCCGGTACCGGTCACCCCCCGGAAATACCGGAGGTTCGTCCGCGGGGACGTCATCGTGTCGCTGGCGGGGATCGTCGTGAATCTCGCGCTCTTCGCGGTGTTTGCGGGCCTGTTCGCGCTGGTGGGAATCGTCGCGGCTGGCCTCCCGGGCTTGGCACCCTCACTCGCGATTCTGCAGCGCATGATGTACTACGGGCTCTGGTTCAACTTGGTATTGGCGTTTTTCAACGTGATCCCCATTCCGCCGCTCGACGGCAGCCACGTGTTCTACCATCTGCTGCCGCCGGGCGCCGGCCTCAAGTACCGCCAGCTCTACATGTTCGGGTTCCTGCCGATTCTGGCCGTGAGCTGGCTGTTGCCGGGAGTCATCGGGGTTTTCCTGTGGCCCGCGTATCAGCTGCGGGCCGCCGCCTGGGCGCTGATCGGCGGCTTCGCCATCGCCTCGTGAGCGCCTTCTCATGACGACCCCGCCCTCCGCCGTTGCGCTGCACGACGCCAACGGCTTCGTCGTCGAGCTCGAGCAGTTCTCCGGGCCGCTCGATTTGCTGCTGCATCTCATCCGCGAGGACGAGGTCGACATCACCGATCTCCCGATCGCGCGGATCGCCGATCAGTTCCTGGCGGTAATCAACGAGCTGGGGTTGAACCAGGCGGCGGACTACCTGGAGATGGCGGCCCGGCTGCTGCGGATCAAGGCTCAGCTGCTGCTGCCGCGGCGGCTGGGGGACGACGAGTGGGAGGACCCGCGCTCGGAGCTGGTGCGCCGGCTGCTGGAATACCAGCAGATCCGCGAGCTCGTGGACTGGTTGGCGGCGGCGGCGGGGCGGCGGGCCGAGCAATACGGGCGCGGCTTCGAGCCGCCTCCACCCGCGCTCGACACCCCGGCGCCGCTCCAGATCGGGCTGAACGACCTGCTCGCCGCCGCCGAGCGGGTGATTTCCCTGATCCCCGAGCCGATGCTGCATCGCGTGGTGCCGCGCCCGCTCGACGTCGAGGGCGCGACCACTAAGATCCAGGCGCTGCTCGCGGAGCGCGAGGAATTCGGGTGGCTCGAGGTGGTCGGCGCCCACGCGACGATCGTCGATGTGCTCTCCACGTTCATCGCGCTGCTCGAGCTGGCGAGGCGCGGCGCGCTCACCCTCGCGCAGCCCGAGCCGTTCGCCCCGCTCCGGATCCGCCGTGAGTCCGCTCGCGAAGCTGCTTGAAGCGGCGCTGTTCGCCGCGTCGCGCCCCCTCACGCTGGAGGAGCTCGCGTCTTTGGAGCCCGAGGCGGGTGAGGAGGCCGTGCGCGCCGCGCTGGCCGAGCTGCGGAACGGGTTCGCCGAGAAAGACCACGGCGTGGAGCTGGTCGAGATCGCCCAGGGCTGGCAGTTCCTCACTCGGCGCGAGTACGCGGAGACGATCGAGCGCGCGCAGTTTGCCCTCCGCCCTCGGCGCCTCAGCCCCGCGGCGCTGGAGACGCTCGCCATCATCGCCTACCGCCAGCCGGTCGGCCGCCTGGAAGTCGACGAGATTCGCGGCGTGGATTCCGGGGCCGTGCTCGACAAGCTGCTGGAGCGCGGCCTCATCGAGATCGTCACCCGCGGCGAAGGCCTCGGCCGCCCGCTGCTGTACGGCACCACACCGCCCTTCCTGGAGATCTTGGGCCTCAGGGACCTGGACGAGCTGCCCCGGCTGGACGAGCTGTCGGTAGCCCTCCGGCCGCCCGCGCCGGCCGAACCCGAATGACCGTCATGCGCCTGCAGCGCGCTCTGGCGCGCGCGGGCGTGACTTCCCGGCGCAAGGCCGAGGACCTGATCCGCGCGGGCCGCGTCCGGGTGGACGGCGCCGTCGCCGCCGTGGGGATGAGCGTCGACCCCGCTCATCAGCGGGTCACCGTGGATGGCCACCCGCTCCGCCCGGCGCACGGACCCGCGACCTGGCTCGCGTTGAACAAACCGCTCGGCTACGTCGTGAGCCGGGGCGACCCCGAGGGGCGGCCCACCGTGTACGACCTCCTCCCGCGGGTGCCGGGACTCGCGTACGTTGGACGGCTGGACGTCATGACGTCGGGCCTCCTGTTGCTGACCACCGACGGCACGGCGGCTCACCGGCTCATGCACCCGCGCTACGCCGTGCCACGAACCTACTGGCTGCGCGTGCACGGGGCCCCGGCAGGCACGATCCGCGAGGCGCTGGACCGGGGCGTCCCGATCGACGGCCGGCCGGTGCCGATCGTGGACTATCGGATCCGCGCGAAGGCCAGGAGCCTCGAGCTCGAGCTGACGCTGGCGGAAGGGCGGCAGCGGATCGTCCGCCGGCTAGCGGAAGCGCTGGGCCTCAAAGTGGAGTGGCTGCACCGGGTGGCCTACGGGCCGGTGCGCCTCGGGAGACTCGCGGAAGGCCGGTATCGGGCGCTGACGGCCCGCGAAATCGAGGCGATCGAGCGAGTGCATGAACCTGCGTGATCGAACGACGCTGATCCTCGGCGGGAGCGGCCTCGTCGGCCAGGCCGTGGCCCGTCGGCTGCTCGCGGCCGGACCCCGGCGGATCATCCTCGTCGCGCTGTTCGAGGAGGATGTGCGGGCCGCCGCCCGCGCGCTCGAGCCCTATCGCGGCGAGGCGGAGCTCGCCGTCGCTTGGGGCAACGTGTTTCTCCCGGCCCAGGCCGCGCGGCTCGAGCGCAGCGCCGTGTTGACCGATCCCGCGCTCCGCGCGCTCGTGCTGGACGACCTCCTGGGCGAGCTCACCGAGGACGTGCTCGAGCGCAGCCTCCTCTATCAGCTGTTCATGCAATACCGGCCCGACGCCGTGGTCGACAGCATCAACACCGCCACCGCCTTCGCCTACCAGGACCTGTTCGAGGGCGCGCGGGCGCTGCTGGACGCGGCGCGCGCGCGCCGCGCCGACGCGGCGCTGGTGGAGCAGCACCTGCTGACGCTGACGCTGCCGCAGCTCATTCGCCATCTGCAGATCCTGGTCGAGGCCCTGCGGCGCGCCGGGACCAGCGCGTACGTGAAGATCGGCACGAGTGGCACCGGTGGCATGGGGTTCAACGTCCCCTATACGCACTCGGAGGAGCGCCCCAGCCGCGCGTTGCTGACCAAGTCGGCCGTGGCCGGCGCCCACTCCCTCCTGCTGTTCCTCATGGGCCGCACGCCCTACGCGCCCGCCACCGTCGAGATCAAACCCACTGCCACTATCGCCTGGCGCGAAATCGCCTACGGGCCGGTGCGCCGCAAGGGTAAACCGATCTCGCTCGTGGACTGCCCTGCGCCGGTGCCGCTGAGTCAAGCCTTCGCGCCAGCCGCCCGGCCGTGGCAGGATCTGGGACGCCCGCTCGAGGGTGTGTTCATCGACGTGGGGGAGAACGGCCTGTTCGCTCCCGATGAGTTCGAGACGGTCACGAGCCTCGGCTCCATGGAGTTCATTACCCCCGAGGAAGTCGCCGAGTATGCGGTGATGGAGCTCGAGGGGCGCCCCACCGGCCGCGACGTGATCGGAGCGCTGGACGCCGCGACGGCCGGGCCGACCTACCGCGCCGGCATCCTGCGGAGCCACGCGCTGACGCGTCTGCGGGCGCTGGAGGAGAAAACACGCAGCCGCGCGGTGGCGTACGAAATGCTCGGGCCGCCGCGGCTCACCAAGCTGCTGTACGAGGCCCACCTGTGCAGTCTGCTGCGGCCGTCGGTCCGGGCGCTCGCCCGGAGCCGCGCATCCGAGCTTGCCGCGGAGGCTCACGCCCTGCTGCAGCAGGACGAGCGGCTCCGCCGCCAGATCCTGTCGGTCGGCCTCCCGATCGTGACACCGGACGGGACGCAGGTGCATCGCGGCAGCGTGGTCGTGGTTCCGCCGCCGCCGCCGCCGGCGGATCCGCTCGCGGCCGCCCCTCGCGGGTGGATCGATCTCCGGCCCGAGCCCTTCGGCCTGTGGATCCGGCGGGCCTGCGAGATGGTCCGCGAGGCCGAGCGGCGCGGCGGGCCGAACGGGGGCGGGGGAGGAGGGTCGGGGAGCGACGTGGACTGGACGGCGATCGCCGCCGACGATCCGATCGTGCCCGCGCGGTTCGCGACCTGGGTGTTCCGGGTGGAAGACCACGGGGAGCGCATCAAGCGGTAGCGCCATGGCCGTCGACACCTCCGGCATGGAGCGGGCGCTCGGCGCCATTGGTAGCACGTTTCGACTCGTGCGGCTGTACCCGCCGACCCATCCGGCGGTGATGGAGGCGGTGCGGCAGGTGACGGCCGCCCTACCCGCGCTCGCCGCCCAGGGGACCGTGGAATGGAAGGTGGGCGCCACCGGCCTGGCGTGGCATGGCCAGCACATCCTGCCGCGCAACGCGCAGCTCGCGGAGCTCGCGGGGCTCCTGTATTCTCACGGGGTGCGGGCGATCCAGGCCCACCCCGGGCTTAAGGCGGAGCACCTGCTGGCGCTGTTCGGAGTTGCGACCGGGAATGTGCCGCCCGACGATGCCATGCTGGGTCGCCTGACGCTGATGCTGAGCCGGCGCTCGGGCCAGCGACGTTCGGTGCCGCGCAGGACGGCCCCGTCGGCTGCCGTACCGGAGCAGCCCGCTCAGGCCTCAGCTCCCCTGATTGAGGGAGGGACAGGGATGAGGGGAGGGGGCGGGGCAGGGGGAGCGGGGCCACCGCCTGCCGCGATGGCAGCGTCGCCCTCGGAGGCCGTGGCCCCCCGGCGCGCCAGTGGGGTATTCCGCCCCGACGAGCTCCCGCCCGACCTGGAAGCGCGTCGGGCGCTCGCGGCGCTGCAGGAGGCCACCACGCCCGACGCCCAGCGCGGGGCCGTGGAGAGACTGCAGAGTCTCACAGCGGCCCTCCTGGGCCTGCGGGACATCGCCGCCGTGGCAGAGGTCATTGCGGGGCTCGATGGGGCGCTCCGCACGGCGCAAGATCCCGGGGTGCAGGAGTTGATCGGCTCGGTCGCCAGTGCCCTATGCGAGGCGCCGATCGTCGAGCGGATGGTGGCGCGGCTGGGCGAAGCGCGGATGCCGCCGACCGAGCGGCAGGTGTTGGTGGAAGCGGTGGGCGCGCTCGCGAGTCTGACGACGCACCGGATCGTGGATGCGTTTCTCGCGACGCCGGCCGATTTGCGGGAGCCCTATCGCGCCGCGATCCGGGTGGCGGCGGACCGGGCGATCGAGGCTCTCGAAGCGCGGCTGAACGAGCGTCGGTCGGACGTCGTCGCCACGGCGACCCAGATGCTCGGCCTGACGGGGAGCCCGGCGGCGGTGCCCCTGTTGCTCCCGCTCCTCCGGCACCGGGTCGAGGCGGTGCGTGAGGCGGCCCTGCTGGGGCTGGCGGAGATCGGGGGGCGGGAGATCTCGCGCCCGGCGATTCCGGCGCTCAAAGACGAGAGCGTGCTGGTGCGCGCGGCCGCGGCGCGGGCGATCGGCGTAGGCGGGGACCAGTCGGCGACCACCGTGCTGATCCGCCGCCTGGACCAGGAGGAGGATGAAGGTGTGCTGGCCGAGCTGCTGCGGGCGATCGGGCGGCTTGGGGCACGCGAGGCGCTGGCGGTCCTGGCGCGGTTCGCCGAGCCAGGCAGCCGGCTGAACCGGCGGACCGCGTTCGTGCGGGCCGCGGCGATCGAGGGGCTGGCCCATATGGCCGGCGGGGAGGCGAGAGGATTGCTCGAGCTCTATCGGCAGGACAAGGATCCGGCGGTGAAGCGCGCCGCCGAGGCGGCCCTCAAGTGACCCTGCGCGCGGTGCAAACGAGCGACGCCGCCCTCGCCCAGGCCATCACGCGCGAGGTCGCCAAGCGAATCGTCGGCCAGGAGGTCATGGTCGAGCGGCTGCTCGTCGGTCTGCTGACCGGGGGCCACATCCTGCTCGAAGGCGTGCCCGGGCTCGCCAAGACGCTGGCCGTGCGGACCGTCGCCGAGTGCCTCCGCATCACCTATTCGCGGATCCAGTTCACCCCGGACCTGCTCCCGGCGGACGTGATTGGTACGATGGTGTTCGACCAGCGGTCGCAGGAATTCTATCCCAAGAAGGGACCGCTGTTCGCGAACCTCGTGCTGGCGGACGAGATCAACCGCGCGCCGGCCAAGGTGCAATCGGCGCTGCTCGAGGCGATGCAGGAAAAGCAGGTGACGATCGGCGGCGAGACGTTCTACCTGGGAGAGCCGTTTCTCGTGCTCGCGACGCAGAACCCGATCGAGCAGGAGGGCACCTATCCGCTCCCGGAGGCGCAGCTCGACCGGTTCATGCTCAAGGTCCGCGTCGGCTATCCGTCCCGCGACGCCGAGAAGGAGATCGTGGGCCGCATGGCCTCGGGCCGGCCGATCGAGGTGCAACGGGTGGCCAGCGCGGACGACGTGCTGGCCGCGCGCAGCGCCATCGCCGAGCTGTTCATGGATCAGAAAGTCGTGGACTACATCGTGGACGTCGTGCGCAGCACCCGCGAGCCCCAGGCAGTCGGCCTGCCGGAGCTGAAGCCGCTGATCGCCTTCGGGGCCAGCCCGCGGGCGTCGATTTACCTCGCCCAGGCCGCGCGCGCTCACGCGTACCTGCGTGGCCGCGCCTATGTCGTCCCCGAAGATGTGAAAGCGATGGCGTTCGACGTCCTGCGCCACCGCGTGCTGTTGACGTTCGAGGCCGAAGCGGAAGACCTGGACGCCGACCGCGTCATCGCCAAGATCCTGGAGGCGGTGGGGGTGCCGTGAGCTACGCGGGCGAAGATCGCCGGCGCGCCGGCGCGTCGCCGCTCCGGGCCCGCCGGCGGGCGGTCACCCCCGAGGTGCTGCGGCAGGTCAAAAGCATCGAGCTGCGCACCCGCGCGCTGGTCAACTCCCTCTTCACCGGCGGCTATCGGTCCGTGTTCCGCGGCCAGGGCATCGAGTTCGCGGAGGTCCGCGCGTACCAGCACGGCGACGACTTCCGGGCCATCGATTGGAACGTCTCGGCCCGCATGGGGCACCCCTTCGTCAAGACGTTCATGGAGGAGCGCGAGCTCACCCTCCTGCTCGTCGTGGACCAATCGGGCTCCCTGCACTTCGGACGCCCGTACACCAAGGCGGGGCTGGCGGTCGAAGTCGCGTCGGTGCTCGCGCTCGCGGCCGCGCGGCACAACGACCGGGTGGGCGCGCTGCTGTTCGCCGATAAAGTGGAGTTCGTGGTCCGACCCTCGAAGGGACGCCCCCATGCCTTGCGGGTGATCCGGGACCTCGTCGCCTTCGCTCCCCGGGGGCGAGGCACCAACCTGGCGGAAGCGCTGCGCTACTCCTCCAAGCTGCTGCGCCATCACGCCGTCGTCGTCCTCCTGTCGGATTTCCGGGCCGACGGCTGGGAGGAGCCCCTCGCGCAACTGGCGGCGCGCCACGACGTGGTCGCGATCACGGTGGATGACCCCCGCGAGCGCGCCCTGCCCGACGTGGGCTGGGTGGATCTGGAGGACGCCGAAACGGGACATCGGCTGCTCCTGGATACGAGCCACCCCGCCACCCGCGACCGCGTGCGGGTCGCCGCCGAGCGCCACGTCCAGGAGCGCAACCGCCGGCTCGTGCAGGCGGGCGTTGATCGCGTGGCGCTCCAGACGGACGTCCCGTACGCGGTGCCGCTGCGTCGCGCCTTTGCCGAGCGAGCCAAGCGGATGAAGCGCTGACCATGACTCGAGTCTTCCTCGGCGTCTTGGCGTCTTGGCGTCTGGCCGCGGGGCAGGGAGGGGATTGGGTAACGCTGCCCGCGCGGCCCACCGTAGGCGACACGATCTGGATCGCGCGGTTGGTCGAGGCGCCTCCCGGTTGGCGCGTCCGGGCGGGAAGGCTGGAGGCGGGGGGGGGGGGAGGCGGAAGCGGAAGTGAGATCGAGCCGCTGGCGGACCCCGAGGTCCTGCGGGTGGAACGGGGTGGCGGCTGGCTGGTGCGGTATGCCGTCGTGGCCTGGGCCCAGGGCAGCCAGACCGTGATGCTGCCCCCGCTCTGGAAGCTCGGGCCGGACGGCGCCACCGACTCGGTGCCCGGTGGCACCGTCACGCTCGTGCTGGCGAGCGTCATCCCCGACACCGTCGCGGGGCCGGAGCCGCGCCCGAGCCTCCCTCCCCTCCGGAGCGATCGGCGCGATCCGCGGCCGGCCGCGTTGGCCGTGCTGCTCTCGGCAGGGGTGCTCGCCGGCGCTCTCGCCTGGCGCCGCCGGCCGCCCCGTCCTACGCCTACCGACCCTCCAGTTCCAGTGGAACGTGAAGCCCCGGAAGCGGTGGACCGCCGCTGGTTGGCCGTTGGGGAACCCAAGGCGGTCGCGGCGCGCGCGGCGGGGGTGCTGCGCGTCGCGATCGCCCGGGCGGTGCCCGGGGCCCACGAGGGACTCGACACCGACGAGTGCCTCACCACCCTCGAGCGGCTACGGCCCGACGCGCCGATCCGCGAGCTGGGCACGGTCCTGCGGGCCCTGGACCAGGTGGCCTTCGCGGCCGCCCACGGGGGCGAAGTCGGCGGGCTGGCGACGCGCGCGCGCCGCCTGGCGGAAGACCTGCGCGGATGAGCTTCGCCCGACCCCTCCTGTTACTCGTGCTGGCGGTGATCCCGCTGTGGTGGTGGGTGCGCCGGAACCGGCTGCGCCGCCTGCCGGGCACCCGCGCCAGCGACGTGCGCCCGCTCAGCGCGGGCCCGGAGCGGTTGTGGATTGCGCGCCTGCCGGTCACTCTGCGCAGCCTGTGCCTCGCCGCGTGGGTCGTGGCCGCAGCGGGCCCCCGGGTGGGACCCGCTAAGGCGGAGATCCGCCGCGAAGGCATCTCCATCGTGCTCGCCGTGGATGTGTCGAGCAGCATGCTGGCCCAGGATTTCGCCCCGTACAACCGGCTGGATGTCGCCCGACGGACCGCGGTGGATTTCGTCCGGGCGCGGAACTCCGACCGCATCGGGCTCGTCTCGTTCGCGGGGCAAGCCTTGACGCAAGTGCCGATCACTACCGACTACGCGGTGTTGGAAGCGGCGCTGCTGCAGTTGCGCGTCGGCCTGCTGGAGGACGGCACCGCGATCGGCACCGCCATCGCCACGGCGGCGAACCGGCTGCGGCGGTCTCCCGGGCAGAGCCGGGTGGTGATTCTGTTGACCGATGGCGAGAACAATCGCGGCACCGTCGATCCGCGCACGGCGGCCCGAGCGGCGGCCACGCTCGCCATCCGGATCTACACGATCGGCGTGGGCACCGTGGGCGAGGCCCCCGTCCCCACGGGGCAGGGGCTGCAGGGGCTGCGCTACCAGACCGTCCCCGTCCGGATTGACGAGCCGCTGCTGCGCGATGTCGCGCGGGTGACGAACGGCCGCTACTTCCGGGCCACCGATGCGGCCTCGCTCGAGAGCGTGTTCCGCGAGATCGATCGATTGGAGAAGACCGCGGTGCAGGAGATCGTCTACCGCCGCCACGACGAGGCCTATCGCTGGCCGCTCGCGGCGGGGCTGCTGCTGCTGGCGCTGGAGATCGTGCTCTCCGCGACGTTCGTCGTGCGGGTGCCGTGATGACCCTCGACGCGCCGGTCGTGCTGGTCGTCGCCCCCCTGGTCGGTGGGGCGGTGTGGTTCGCCGCCGCGTGGGCGCGTCGGGTGCGCGTGCGGCGCGCCGCGCAGTGGTCGGACGAGACCGCGCGCCTCGCCCGGGGAGCCGGGCGCTGGGGGCCCGGCGGACTCGCCCTGGCGGCGGTGCTGAGCGTCGGGGCCCTGGCCGGGCCGCGCTGGGGTGAGGAGCGGATCGTCGCCGAAACGCGCGGCTTGAACCTGGTGATCGCGATCGACATTTCACGCTCCATGCTGGCGGAGGACGCCGGCACGAGCCGGCTGGGTCGGGCGCTGCGGGAGGCGCGGCGGCTGGTGCAGGACCTCGACGGCGACCGGCTGGGGCTCGTGGCTTTCGCCGGGTCGAGTTACATCCTGTCGCCGCTGTCGGTCGACGGATCGGCCCTGGGGTTGTACCTCGACGCCCTGGACCCCGACGTGGCATCGGAGGGCGGCACCGCCCTCGGCCCGGCCCTGCGGCAAGGGGTAGAACTGTTGCGGGCCAGCCCCGAGCTGGCGGATCGCGTGCTGGTCGTGTTCACCGATGGCGAGGCCCACGACTCGCTTCCCGCGGCGCTGGAAGCCGCGCAGCGCCTGACCGCGTTCGGGCTGCACCTCATCCTCGTGGCGGAGGGCGGACGGGCGCCGGCGCGCATCCCCATGCGCGACGCCCGCGGCGCACTCCAGGGATATCAGCAGGACGCGGACGGCGCCGTCATCGAGACTCGGCGCCGCGACGACGTGCTGAGCGCCCTGGCGGACGCCGCCCAGGGGACGATTGTCGCGGCCGAGCTGCCCGACCAGGCGGGGGCCGTGCGGGACCTCGTGGCATCCTACAAACGCGCCCGGGCGAGCGAGACGCGCACTGAGCGCGGGCGGCCTCGGAGCTGGATCCCGCTCCTCGCGGCCGTGGCGGTCCTGACGCTGCAGGCGCTCACGCGGCGCACCGCGGCGCTGATCGCCGTCGCGCTGTTCCTCGGGTCCCCGGTTTTCGCCCCGCGTCCCGCTCGGGCGCAGGACGTGCAGCGACCGCGCACGCGGGCGGAGAAGGCCTGGGACCGCGGTGAGCCGCGCGCCGCCGCGGAGGCGTACCTCGTCGAGCTCGCGCGCCGCAATCGCGACGACATCGCCTGGTACAACGCCGGGACGGCCGCCCTCGCCGCCGGTGACGCGCGTACCGCGCGGGCCAGCCTCTCCCGCGCCGCCGCGTCGCTCGATCCCGACATCCGACATCGCGCGTTGTACAACCTCGGCCTGCTGGCGATGCGACTCGCCGTGGTGGACAGCGCCAACCGCGACCCGCATCTCGCCGACGCCGTGCGCGCCTACCGCGAGGCGCTGCTGCTGTATCCGGCGGACTCCGCCGCCAAGTGGAACCTGGAGCTGGCCGTACGCCGGCGCCGCGGGGGCGGAGGCGGTACCAGACCGCCCGCGGGAGGGGGCGGGGCAGGTGGGGCCCCGCCGGAGGGCGGGAGCGAGGCGGGCGGCACCACCGGGGAGGGGACGGGAGGCGCGGGGCTCAGTCAGGCCCAGGCCGAGGAAATCCTCCGCTCGATCGGCCAGGAGGAGCTCCGGACCCGCCGGGAGCGCCTCGGACGCACCCGGCGCGCGGCCGGGGCAGGGGTGAAGGACTGGTGACACGAGTGCTGGTAGCGCTCCTCCTGCTGCAGGACCGCCCTGCTCTGCCGGAGGTGACCGCGACGGTCGACCGAACGCGCCTCACCGTTGGCGAGGAACTCGTGTTCACGGTCCGAGCTCGCACCCGGTCGGCGGAGCCGGTCACGATCGTCCTGCCGGCCGCCACGGGCTTCTCCATCGTCAGCTCGCTCGAGCGGACGGAAGTCTCGATCGCCGGTGCCGGTGGCCCGGTGCGGACCACCGTTCGCCAGCTGCACCTGCGGGCCGAGCAGGCCGGCTCCGGGCGGATTGGCCCTGTGCGGGCCCGGCAGGGCGCCGGGGGCCCGGTGGTCGAAACGGACCCGATCGACGTGACGATCGACAGCGCGGCCGGGGCGGCCGGGGTCCTTTCGCCGCGCGCGCGCGCGCTGCTCGAGGCCTCGCCCCCGCCCCGACTGGGAGGGGCTGCGGGAGGAGCGAACTCCGTAGTCGTCGCCGTCATCGTTCCCGCCGACACCGTGTGGCCGGGACAGCAGGTGGACCTCGTCGTTGCCGCCTGGTTCCCTCGCGAGCTGCGGTCGCGGCTACGCCGCGCACCCATGCTGCAGCTGCCGACTCCCGAGGGTGTCTGGGCCTACCCCCAGGCGGCTCCGACGGGCGTGGCGACCTCCCTCCGGGTGCGCATCGGCGGCGAAGAGCAGTGGATGGACGTGTTCGTCGCCCATCAGATCGTCTTTCCACTCCTGCCAGGCCGGCTGGTCGTGCCGCCGGCGGCGGTCGAGTACGCCGTCCCGGTGAGCTTCTCGTTTTTCAGCCGCGAAGACCGCTACACGCTGCGCAGCGACTCAGTGGCGATCACGGTGTTGCCCCTGCCCGCCGCCGGCCGGCCCGCCAGCGATCGCGGGGTCGTGGGCCAAGGGCTGGCGCTCGACGTGGGCGTGGAGCCGGCCGAGACCCGCGTGGGCGAGCCGATCGAGGTGGTGGCGACGCTGTCGGGCACGGGCAACGTCGCCCTGTGGCCCGAACCGGTGCTCCGGTGGCCGCCGGGATTCCGGTCGTATCCGTCGGAGCGGACGGTCGACCTGACGCCGCAAGGTGGTCGCATCGCGGGGATCAAGCGGTTTCGGTTCCTGGTCGTGCCCGATTCCGCGGGCACGTTCGTCCTGCCCGAGGTGCGGTACCCCTATTACGACATCGCGGCGGGCGCCTACGCGCTCGCGCGGGCGGCGCCCCGGGCGTTGGCCGTCGCGCCGGGTGTGGAGCCCCGCGCGGCTCGCGCGCTCCCCCGCCTGCTGGGGGTCAACGGAGCTTCGGGGAGTGGGCAGGCGCTGGCGTGGGTGGACATCCTCGCGCGTCGGCTGTCCGCTTGGGGCTGGGTGGCGCTGCTCGTCGGCCCGCCGCTCGCCGTGTTCTGGCGCCGGCGACGGGCCCGGCCCGCGGGCCCATCGGCCGACTCTCCAGCCGCGCGCCTCTCGGCGCTGGGCCGGCTCGAGCGGCAGTTCTATGCCGTGTTGGCGAGCTACGTTCCCGACCACTTGGCCCGAGACGGCGATGGGCTCGCGCCGGCGCTCCGAGCGGCGGGGGTCGAAAGTGCCGTGGCGGACCACGTGATGCGCCTGCGGGACCGCCTGCGGGCGGCGCACTACGGCCCCCGCGGCGTCGGCGACCCCACAGAGCTCGGGGCCGAGATTATGCAGGTGCTGCGCGCGCTCGGGGCCGATCCGGCGGGAGGCGGCGGCGGGGGAACTGGCACGCCGCGGCGGCGGCGCGGTGCCACGGCGGTCGGCGTGGGCGTGGCGTTCGGGGTCTGGCTCGGCGGTGGGCAGGTCGTGGCCCAGGCACCCGGTGCCGAGGCGCTGTATGAAGCGGGGGCCCTACGCGCCGCGGCCGACTCGTTCGCGGCGCGGGCGGCCGCCCAGCCCCGCGTGGCCGCCCACTGGTACAACCTGGGCGCGACCCTCTACCGCGCGGGAGCCGACGGCAAGGCGATCGCCGCCCTGACACGGGCCGCCCGGCTTGCGCCGCGCGATCCCCTCATCCGGCGCACGCGGCGCCTGCTGCCACCCCCGGATCCCGCGAGCGATGGGCTACTCGTCGTCGGTTTCGCCAGCCCCGCGGAGTGGGCGCTCGTCGCCGTGGTTGCGTGGATCGCGCTCTGGAGCGGCGCGCTGCTCCGGCGCGGGCGCCTCCTGCTGCTGGTCTCGGGTGGGCTGATTCTGGCGGCGGCCGTGCTGGCCGGCCTCGAGGCGTGCCGTCGGGCCCGGCCCGTCGCCGTGGTCATCGCGCCGGCCACGCCCGTGCGGGTCGCGCCCTACGGCGGCGCGAGCGCCGCCGCCACGCTCGAGGCAGGGGCCGCCTTGCTCGTCACGCGCCCCTACGGACCCTGGGTCGAGGTGCGGCGTGCGGACGGGGTAGCCGGCTGGGTGCTGGCGCGGGAAATTGTGCGCCTGTGAGCGCCGCCGCCAAGATCGCCGTCCTGCCCGCCCGGGTCGCCGACCAGATTGCCGCCGGCGAAGTGGTCGAACGGCCAGCCTCCGTCGTCAAGGAGCTGGTCGAAAACGCGCTCGACGCCCGCGCCACCAGCGTCCGGGTCGAAATCGAGGACGGGGGCAAGACACTCATCCGTGTGAGCGACGATGGAGCGGGGATGAGCCGGGACGACGCCCGACTCGCTTTGGCGCGCCACGCGACGAGCAAGATCCGGGATGCTGCCGACCTCATCGGAGTCGAGACCTTCGGCTTCCGGGGCGAGGCCCTGCCGGCCATCGCCTCCGTGTCGCGCCTCGAGCTCGAGACCTCGCCTGATGGACGGACGGGCACGCGCCTGCGCGTAGTGGCGGGCCGCCAGGAGCCGCCGGAGGATGCGGTGCGCCAGCGCGGCACGACCGTCACGGTGCGCGCGTTGTTCTTCAATACGCCCGCGCGCCGCAAGTTCCTGCGCGCCCAGGCCACCGAGACGCGCGCGGTGGCCGAGGTGTTGACGGTGCTGGCGCTCACCCGGCCCGGCGTCGCCTTCACGCTCCTGAGCGACGAGCGCGTCCTGCTCGAGGTCGGTGCCACCGACCGGCTCATCGCCCGGATCCACGCGCTGTGGGGCCGCCCGCTGGCCGACACGCTCTTGCCCGTGACCCACCGTGAAGGGCCGCTCGAGGTGTCGGGATTCGCCCAGCGCCCGTCGCAGGCGAAGCCCGCGGGTCGCAAGGGGTACGTGTTCGTTCGGGGGCGACCGATCCGGGACCCGTTCATTCTGCGGGCGGCCGAGGCGGGCTACCGCTCCGCCATCCACCCGGGCGACCGGCCCTCGCTGATCCTGTTCCTTGATCTCCCCGGCGACGCGGTGGACGTCAACGTTCATCCGGCCAAGCTCGAGGTCCGGTTCCGCGACAAGTTTTTTGTCGAGAAGGTGGTGGAGGAGTCGGTGCGGGCGGCGTTGGCGCCCCTCGCCGCCGCCGCGCCGCTGGTGGCCGGGGGCTCGGGGCTCGGGGTAGGGGGGCCCTGGGAGGGCCTCGGGGTCGATGTGCCGGAGGCCGCGGCGCTCGAGCTGTTCGGGGTCGATTCCCGCACTCCGAGCGCCGAGCCCCGAACCCCGCCTTTACTGCAAGTGTTCGACACCTATATCCTGTTCCAGACGGACACCGGGGTCGCGATCGTTGACCAGCATTCGGCGCACGAGCGTGTGTTGTACGAGACGGTGCTCCGCCAGCTCTCCGGGGACGGCGCGCCGGCCCAGCGCCTGCTCCTCCCCCTCACGCTTGAGTTCAGCCCGGCCGAGCTCGAGGCCATCGAGGAGTCCCGCGAGCTGCTCCAGCGGGTCGGCTTCGAGCTGGAGCCGTTTTCCGGGCGCACGGTCGTGGTGACCACGGCTCCGAATCCGCATCCGCGGTTCGAGGCGGCGCGCTGTCTGCAGGAGCTTGTGGTGGACCTGGCGGGCGGGCGCTTCGGCGGCTGGGCGAACCGGCTCGAACGGTTCGCCGCGACCTACGCCTGCCGGGCGGCGATCAAGGCGGGGCAGCGCCTCGACCCCGACGAGATTCGCGAGCTGATGGTCCGGCTGCTCACGGCGCAGCTGCCCGCCCACGATGTGCACGGCCGGCCCACCATCGTCCAGCTCCCGAAGGACGAGCTGGAGCGGCGGTTTGGGAGAGCCTGAACGCCGGCCGTGACGTCCCGACCGTTAGTCCCGGTGATCGTCGGCCCCACGGGCGTGGGGAAGACCGCCCTCGCCGCTGCGCTGGCGGAGCACGAGCCGGTCACGGTCATTTCGGCCGACGCGCGGCAGGTGTACCGCGGCCTCGATATCGGGACGGCGAAGCCGGCCGCGGCGCTGCGGGCCCGCGTGCCGCACGTCGGGCTGGATCTGGTGGATCCCGGGGAGCGCTACAGCGCGGGACAATTCGCGCGCGACGCGGCCGCCTGGCTCGTGGCGGTCCACGCGGCGGGCCGGCTTCCGGTCGTGGCGGGTGGAACGGGCTTCTACGTGCGTGCGCTCGCGGAGGGCCTGTTCCGCGAGCCGTCGCTCGATCCCGCGCGGCGCGACCAGCTGCGGCAATGGACGCTCGGACTACCAGCCCGCGATCTGGCGCGGTGGGCGGGGCGACTCGACCGCCGGTACGCCGGCGGAGGCCGGCAGCGTGCCGCCCGCGTCACGGAAGTGGCGCTGCTGACGGGCCGCTCGCTCTCGTGGTGGCAGCGGGTGGCGCGGGAGACGGGCGCGATGCGCCCGTGGTACATTCAGCTCACCCTGCCGCGCGAGACGCTCCGCCGCCGGCTCGCGGCGCGGGTGGATCGGATGCTCGCCGAGGGGTGGGTCGCGGAAGTGCGGGCCGTGCTGGCGCGCGGGGTGGCGCCGGACGCGCCCGGGCTCGACGGCGTCGGCTACCGGGAAGTGGTCGCCTTGCTGGCGGGGCGGCTGCCGCCCGCCGACCTGCGCGACGCGATCTTCGGCGCGACGCGGCGGTACGCGAAGCGGCAAGAGACGTGGTTTCGCCACCAACTGCGAGGAGACGAGGGACGGGGCACGGGGGAGGGGGGGGGGGGGGGGGGGGG
>JBOHSA010000101.1:0-3796 GCA_050732995.1 Gemmatimonadales bacterium
AACGCCACGAGTTATACCCACTCGGGATTGGCGCCGGGGACGTTCTACACATACCGAGTCGTCGCCCTCAAGGACGGGGGCTACTCGGATCCCTCGAACGAGGCCGGCGCGACCACCAATCCGTAAGGGTGAACGGCAGCGGCGCGGCACTGATCCTCGGTGACGCGCCGCCCCAACCGCCCTCGCAGACCACACTTGACCGGGCTCGCCCGGTACATGGCCGGGAATTGGACCGTCCCTCGTACGTTGTTCACGACTCGGCCCCCCCCCCCTCGGGGAGAACCGGACCATGACCCATCGCGCCCGATGGACCGCTTGCTTTTTGCTGCTCTTCGCCGCAGCCAGCTGCGACTCCCCCTTCGAGGCGCTCGTCGGCGAACTGCAAATTTCGATCTCGACGACCGGGGGCGACCTGGATCTCGACGGTTACGAGGTCGTGGTGGGGACCGAGTTCCGGCAAGCCGTGGCCGTGAACGGCGCGGTCCTCATCCCCCGCATCCCCGCCGGATCCCACGCAGTGCAGCTGGACGGGGTCGCGGCCAACTGCGCCCCTGCCGGCGGGAGCCGGCACGTCGTGACCGTGACCGGCGGGGAACGGGCCCAGCTCGCGCTCACGGTCTCCTGCGTCGCCACCGGCGTGCACGTGACGACCGCTACGACGGGGATCGATCTCGACCTGGACGGCTACGCCGTGGCGGTCGACGGCGGGCCCGCGACACCGATCGGCGGGAACCACACCCTGGACATCACCCGGCTGAGCGCCGGCCCCCACACCGTCGCGTTGAGCGGGCTGGCGGCGAACTGCGCCGCGGGAGACAACCCGCGCGCGGTGACCATCGCCGCCGGCGCGATCGCGCCGGTCGCGTTCGCCATCTCCTGCCGATCGGTGACGGGCACCGTCCTCGCCACGGTCGCCACGACCGGCGTGGAGCTCGATCCGAACGGCTACGCCGTCCAGCTGGACGGCAGCGTCAATCGCGCCCTCGCCATCAATGCGACCACGGCGTTCGACGGCCTCCCGAGCGGGGACCACATCGTGGCCCTCTCCGGCGTGGCGGCCAACTGCACCATCACCGGGGAGAACCCCCGCACCGTGTCCGTGATCACGGGCGGCATCACGCGGGATACCGCCCGCACCACGTTCCAGGTCACCTGCGTCTCGACCAGCGCCGCGATCGCGCTCACGACCGCGACCACGGGCGTGGACCTCGATCCGAACGGCTACACGGTCCAGCTGGACGGCGGACCGCTGGGCCCGATCGCCGCGAACCAGACCGTCGTGATCGAGGGGCTGAGCGCCGGATCTTACAGCGTCACGCTCGGCGGCGAGGCGGGCAACTGCACGATCGCGGGTGACAACCCGCGCTCGGTCAGCGTGACCACGGGCGGCGTCACGCGGGACACCGCCCGCACCACGTTCCAGGTCACCTGCGTCTCGACCAGCGGCGCGATCGCGCTCACGACGACGACCACGGGCGTCGACCTCGACCCGAACGGGTACACGTTCCAGCTGGACGGCGGGCCGCTGGGGCCGCTGGCCCCGAACGACACGGTGGTCCTCGAGGGGGTGGGCGCGGGAGCCCACAGCCTCCGGGTGGCCGGCGCGGCAGGCAACTGCACGATTGCGGGCGACAACCCGCGCACCATCAATGTGACCACGGGCGGCGTCACGCGGGACACGGCGAGGACGACCTTCCAGGTCACCTGCGCCGCGCTGACCGGCGTCGTCCAGATCACCGCCGTCACGACGGGAACCGATCTCGATCCGAACGGCTACCGCCTCCTGCTGGACGACGGGCAGCAGGCAGCGCTTGCGACGAACGGGACGGCCAGCTTCCAGGGAGCCAGCGGCGGCGACCACAGCGTCATGCTCGAGGCCGTGGCCGGCAACTGCGCGGTCGTCGGGCCGAACCCCCGCTCGGTGTCGGTTACCGTAGGCGGCACCACGCGGGACACCGCCCGCGCGACGTTCCAGGTCACGTGCGCGTACGTCGAGAAGATCGCGTTCCAGCGCGGCCTGGACCAGCCCGCGATCGGCGTGGTGTACGCCGACGGCTCGAACGCCGTCACCCTCGTGCAGGGCGCCGGGCCGACCTGGGCGCCGGACCGCGCCCGCATGGCGTTTGCCGGGCTCGAGTGCTATTACGACTACTACTACTATGACTACTGCTACTATGTCGGATTATCCGTGCTCAACGCCGACGGAACCGGCTTCGCGCGCCTGACGTTCGACGGGTCCGATGGGCAGCCGGCCTGGCGTCCGGACGGATCCAAGATCGTCTTCGCCACCTTCCGCGGTGGTCGGTCCGGGTTGTACGTTGTGAACCCGGACGGGTCCGGGCTCGCCCCGATTCCGCTGCCCCAGTCGGTCTCGGCCGTTCTGAAGCCCGCCTGGTCGCCGGACGGCGCCAAGGTCGCGTTCACCTGTGTAATAGCCGCCGGTAACTTCGACATCTGCGTCGTCAACGCCGACGGCACGGGGTTCCTGCGCCTCACGAGCGACCCGGCCGAGGATGCGGGGCCCGCGTGGAAACCCGACGGCTCACAGATCGCCTTCTCCACCCGTCGCTACGGGACGAAGGCCGAGCTGGCGCTCATGAACCCCGACGGCAGCAACGTCGTGCGCGTCAACCCGCTCATCGCCGCCTGGGACCCGTCCTGGTCGCCGGACGGCACGCGGATCGTGTTCGCGGAGCTCGTGTGCGATCCCAACTGCCGCTCCCTCGGGTTATGGATGATGAGCGCGGACGCCACCGAGCTGACCCGGCTCACGAGCGAGGGGGACTATGCCCCGGCCTGGCGGCGCTGACCGCGCGGCCGCGCTCGCGGCCGCTCTGCTCCTCGCCGGGGGATGCCTGCCGGACGAGAGCGTGACCCCCGGGCCGTTCGGTCCGGAAATCCTCGAGAGCGCCGTGGCGGCGAACCCGACGAACGTGCTCAGCGCCGTGGTGACGGTCCGCGCCCGGCTCGCCGATAGCGTCGCCGTGCGCTACGGCCTCGGCGCCGCGGCGCTCGACAGCGCGACCCCGGCCGTGACGCTGGCGGGCGAGGTCGCCGAGCTCCCCGTCCTTGGCTTGTTCCCGAACACTCCGTACACCCTGCGGGTCGTGGCATACCGCGGCGACCGGAGCGTCGACGGCGACCCGCTCGCCTTCACCACCGGCCCCCTGCCGGCCGACGTGCCGCAATACACGACGAGCGGCCCCGACCCCTCGCCGGGCTTCGTCGTGTTCTCCGCGGGGATGTACGGGCTCGTGATCGATAACACCGGCCGGGTGGTCTGGTACTATCGCTTCGCCAACGGCCCGGGGCTCAACTTCCAGCCCCAGCCCACCGGCCGCTACGTCGCCCGCCCCGCCACCCCCGACCCCACCGACCGTGATCCCTGGGTCGAGGTGGATCCGCTCGGCCGCGTCACCCGCACGTTCGGCTGCGCGGGCGGTCTCCTCCCCCGGTTCCACGACCTGATCGGCGAGCCGGACGGCGGCTACTGGGTCATGTGCGACGAGACGCGCACCATGGACCTCTCCGCCCTGGGAGGCGTCGCGAACGCGCAGGTGACGGGTACCGTGGTGCAGCACGTGAGCGCCACGGGCGCCCTGCTGTTCCAGTGGAGCCCGTTCGACCACTTCGCGATCACCGACCTCGACGCGGCCGACCGCACCGGGGCAAGCGTCAACTGGACGCACGGCAACGCGCTCGATCTCGATAGCGACGGGAACCTGGTGGTCTCGTTCCGCAGCCTGAGCGAGGTCACGGGGATCGACACGCACACGGGGGGGGGGGGGGGGGGGGG
>JBOHSA010000102.1:0-9182 GCA_050732995.1 Gemmatimonadales bacterium
TTCGGGCAGGCGGGGCGCCGCTTGCCGTGCTCGCTGATCGATTGCTGGTAGCTGAAGCGCTTCCGGCACCGGGTGCAACGGTACTCGTAGGTGGGCATACGCAAAGAAAGCTTACTCCTGCCCGAAACAGTGGTCAAGTTGACGGCGCGGCCGCGCCGTCCGAAGTTGCCCCCATTCGCGCACTCGTGCGGGTGCCGCCCTACGAGCACCGTGGTAGGCGCGGATTGTGAGAAGGCAGGTGGCGTATATCTGAAGCGACCACGTCCGGCACGGGTTCCTTGCCTGCTCGCCCACGATCCCCTGGCTGCGAAGCCCCGGCGCAGTTGCTGTCCCCTAGAACCGCAGTCGCGAGCTACAGGAGGAGAAGCGATGGCGGAGTTTCCTCCTTCCAAGCTATTGGCAAGCCCTTATTCCGCATCCGCTCGGGAATACGCCACCTTTCTGGGGACCGGTGATCCAATCGACGATGAGTCGACCGCTATGCCACTTCACACTTCACTGCTTCCATCCCTGCCGCAGTCTTCCATTCAGCGATCACCTCATCGGCGGTGAGGAGTTGTCGCGTCGGGTCAGTGGCATACCACGTCTTGAAATACTCAAGCCCCTGCCGGTGCGCCTCGTCCGTAAATGCCTGTAGCGCGTCCGTCACCCACACGAGGTCGTACCCGCGTTGAAACGCGTCGCCGGACGTGTGGCGCGCGCAGCAGTCCGTATGGAGCCCGGTGATATAGAGCCGCTTGATCCCGCGGCGGCGCAACTGCGCATCCAGGTCCGAGCTAACGAACGGACTGTAGGTCTGCTTCTCTATGACCAAGTCCTCGGGCTTCGGCGTGAGCGACGGCACGATCTCCGCCTGGGGGGTGCCCTTCATCGCGTGCGGCGGCCACTTCTGGAGTTCGCTGTCCCCGGGTACATGCGCGTCGGTGGCGTAGGCCACGGTGATGCCTGCCTGACGCGCTGCTTCGAGCAGCCGCGTCAGGATTGGGAGGATTGATTGGGCGCGCGCCTGATATTCAGGTCCCCCGGCGTCAGCAATGACGCCACCAGGATAGACGAAGTCGTTCGCCAGATCGATTACGACGAGGGCGCTTTCCCCGATGGTGTTGGGCGTGTAATTCAGCATGCTGCCTCCCATTGGTTGAGGGTCACCGACGAGGGGCCGATTGGGCAACGCCTTGGCCCGTGGCAGGTCACGGGCCGCTCTCGTCGGGGGCGCGGAATGCACGCCTAAGCGAAACAATAGTGGAGCAGTAGTGTGGGTGGAAGGTACGGCCACCCAGTCCAAACCTGCTCTTCAGGACTCTGATTCACCACTTGGGTGATCTGCTCCATTTCACCACCGTTGAAGAGTGCCGCATCGCCAGCCTGGAGGCTGAGGTGCAAGTTCTCAGCAGGCGAACGACGTTCGGGGTTATATTCATGCCCCCGTAGGCGCTCGGCCTGATGTCACGACGCACCATCGTGGTGGACAGCTACATCTGGAAGGTTTATCCCGCGGGCCGTGTGACAGTCTACGGGAAGGACGAATTTGGGTTGCTGTTCGAGCTCGGGACCGGCCCCGAGCGCAAGCGCCGCTTCACTCGCTATTCGCCGCTGGGATCCAAGAGTACCGACGCATCCCTCGCTGAGCTCACCGAGCGGCAGCTCGTAGATCTCTTCCACCAGTCGCAGCCCGCCTGGACGTCGCCGGATGGCAGATACGGCGCACTCTGAACAGGGGCGATTGACTACATTACGCAACGCAAGGGTTTGAAGCTGATAGTCGGTAGGAGCAGTCGCTCGTGCTTTAGGCCGTAGTGAAGGAGCGAGCAATGGCGGCGCCGCAGCAGTCCCTCGACGGCATCCGAGTCTGGATGACTGAACAATTCAAACCTGCGGAAACGAAGCTGCAGGAGGAGGCCACGCCTGAGGTCTATTGCTTTCACGTCGAGCAGGGTGCCCCATCGCCCACCTTGTTGATTTCCCAAGAAGTGTTCGACCACCATCCCATCGACGAGATTATCGCAGCCCTCGACCACGACCACGTTGCGGCGAAACTCCGCAGCGACCCGATCACGCACCTGATGTGCGTTGAACCGCAAGGGCGCATCGTCTTCGTGCCGCGTCAGAATTGGCGGCGTTCACAGCCGTAGCCCCGCGGTCCACTGCCGCCACGTCGTGCGATGAGGCAATCGCTTGCTCTACGGCGACCAGGGCGTTGATGACCACGACTCACATCACAACCCGCTCTGTCCCCGATGACCCACTCAAAGTGAGTGCGAGGAGTGATGCCAATGGCCAAGGTGCTCTGCGTCCTGTATGACGACCCGGTCGGAGGGTATCCACCAGCGTATGCCCGCAATGACATCCCGAAGATCGAACGCTACCCCGGCGGCCAGACCGTGCCGAGCCCGAAGCGGATCGAGTTCCCGCCGGGCGCGCTGCTCGGCAGCGTCTCCGGCGAACTCGGGCTGCGCAAGTTTCTCGAAGCCCAGGGTCACACCCTGGTCGTCACCGCCGACAAGGAGGGCCCGAACTCGGTTTTCGAGCGCGAGCTGCCAGGGGCGGAGATCGTGATTTCGCAGCCGTTCTGGCCAGCGTACCTGACCCGCGAGCGGATCGCCAAGGCGCCCAAACTGAAGCTGGCAGTCACGGCCGGTATTGGGTCAGATCACGTCGATCTCCAAGCGGCCATCGAGCGGGGAATGACGGTCGCTGAGGTCACCTATTGCAACAGCATCAGCGTCTCCGAGCACGTCGTGATGATGATCCTGTCACTGGTGCGCAACTACATCCCGTCGTATCAGTGGGTGGTCAATGGTGGCTGGAACATCGCGGACTGCGTGTCCCGCTCCTACGATGTGGAAGGGATGGTGGTCGGCACGGTGGGTGCCGGACGCATCGGCACGGCGGTCCTGCGCCGGCTCAAGCCCTTCGACGTAAAGCTGCACTACACCGATCGGCATCGGCTGCCGGTCAGTGTCGAGCAAGAGCTGCACGTGACCTACCATCCGACGGCCGAGTCGCTGGTGCGCGTCTGTGATGTGGTCACGATCAACACCCCGCTGCATCCGGAGACCGAGCATCTGTTCAATGACGCGCTCCTCGCCAAGATGAAGCGGGGCGCCTATCTGGTGAATACGGCGCGCGGCAAGATTTGCGACCGCGACGCGGTCGCGCGGGCGCTGGAGAGCGGGCAGCTCGCCGGGTACGCGGGCGACGTCTGGTTTCCCCAGCCGGCCCCGAAGGATCATCCGTGGCGGACGATGCCGCACCACGGGATGACGCCGCATGTGTCCGGTACGAGCTTGTCCGCCCAAGCGCGCTACGCGGCCGGAGTGCGCGAGATTCTGGAATGCTGGTTCGAGGGTCGTCCCATTCGCGAGGAATACTTGATTGTGGCCGGCGGCAAGCTGGCCGGGGCGGGGGCGCATTCTTACAGCGCTGGCAACGTGACCGGCGGCTCGGAGGAAGCGGCACGATTCAAGAAATAGGTGGGCGCTTGAGCGAAAGTACCCGAACGTGGCCGCCCCCCTACTGGAATTGCCGATCAGGCCGCAAGAATCCGCGGGCGCGACAGAGTAGCGAGGGAACGCCCCACGGGTACCGCGATGCCACTCGCGCGGTTAGTGTTCGTGGTAGCTGGTCTGACGGTCTTGCTCCTCAGGGCCGGCTCGTTCAGCGATTCGCCATGGCACTCACCGCTGCGTTCGTCGGCACCTATCTCCCCCGCCGCTGCGGGATCGGCACCTTTACCACCGATCTCTGCCGCGCCGTGGGCCGCCTGCAGGGCAGCCCGGAACGGGCCATCGCGGTGGCCCTGAACGACCGGCCCGACGGCTACGACTACCCGCCTGAGGTCCGGTACCAGATCCGCGAGGGCGCGCTGGGTGACTATCGTCGCGCGGCCGACTTCCTCAACGTGAGTGACGTGGACGTGCTCTGCGTGCAGCACGAGTACGGCATCTTCGGCGGCCCCGCCGGCGCCCACCTGCTCGCCCTCCTCGGCGACGTCCCGATGCCGATTGTGACGACGCTGCACACCGTGCTGCGGGCGCCCGACGAGCAGCAGCGGGCGGTCCTGGAGCAGCTCGCCCGCCTGTCCGACCGGCTGGTTGTCATGAGCGAGACCGCCCGCGCCTTCCTCCGCGACGGTTACCGGGTGGGGGGCGACAAGGTCACCCTCATCCCGCACGGCATCCCCGACGTGCCGTTCGTCGATCCCAACTTCTTCAAGGACAAGTTCGGCGTCGAAGGACGCACGGTGATCCTGAGCTTCGGGCTGATCCACCCGGGGAAGGGGATCGAGCTGGTCATCCAGGCCCTGCCCGCCATCGTCGCGCGGCACCCCCAGGTCGTCTACCTCGTCGCGGGGGCGACGCATCCCCACGTCCAGCGGGCGCAGGGCGAGAAGTACCGCCTGGGGCTCAAGCGCCTGGCGCGCCGGCTGGGGATAGCCGACCGCGTGCACTTCCACAACCGCTTCCTGGACCTCACGGAGCTGTGCGAGGTCCTCGGCGCGGCGGACATCTACGTCACGCCGTACCTGGACGAGGAGCAGATCGTGTCCGGCACCCTCGCGTACGCGCTGGGCGCCGGCAAGGCAGCCGTCTCGACGCCCTACTGGTATGCGCGCGAACTGCTGGCCGACGGCCGCGGGCGGCTTGTGCCCTTCCGCGATGTGCGCGCCATCGCCGAGGCGGTCACTGGCCTGCTCGACGACGACGTCGAGCGCCACCGCATGCGCAAGGCGGCCTACACGTTCTCGCGCCGGATGGTGTGGCCGGAGGTCGCGCGCGCCTACGTCGACGTC
This sequence comes from Gemmatimonadales bacterium, assembly GCA_050732995.1. Taxonomy (GTDB): domain Bacteria; phylum Gemmatimonadota; class Gemmatimonadetes; order Gemmatimonadales; family GWC2-71-9; genus JBOHSA01. Next base: position 4,793 of record JBOHSA010000102.1, read on the forward strand.
TTCGAGGCGGTGAAGCGCGAGCGGGGAGCGTCCCCCCGGGCGCGGCTCTTGGTGACCGACGGCGGCCCCGCCGGGGGCGAGCTCCCCGAGCCCGACCTGCGGCATCTGCACGCCCTGACCGATGACACGGGGATCCTCCAGCACGCCCGGTTCACCGTCCCGCGCCGCGGGCACGGCTACTGTCTCGACGACAACGCCCGGGCGCTGATCGTAGCGCTCATGGCCCACGCCTGGACCGGCGACGACGCCCTCCTCGGCCTGGCCGCGACCTACCTGGCGTACGTCGAGCACGCCTGGAACCCTGACGCCGGACGGTTCCGCAACGACCTCTCGTTCGAGCGCGTCTGGCGCGAGGCGGTGGGCTCGGAGGACAGCTACGGCCGCGCGCTCTGGGGACTGGGCTACACCGTCGCCTTCGCCCCGGACGAGGGGATGATGCATCTCGCGGTGCAGCTGTTCGATCAGGGCATCGCGGCGGTGCCGTCGTTGCGGTCGCCGCGCGCCTGGGCGTTCGCGCTCCTCGGGTGCGAGTACTACTTGCGCCGCTTCGGCGGCGCGCGCGCCGTGGGAACGGTGGGCGAAGCGCTCGCCACCCGCTTGTACGACCAGTACCGCGCCAACGCCGCCCCCGACTGGCGCTGGCCCGAGGACGTCCTCACCTACGCCAACGGGAAGCTGCCGCAGGCGCTGCTCCTCTGGGGCCGGCGCCTGGGCCGGCCCGAGATCACGCAGGCGGCGCTCGAGTCGCTCGGTTGGCTGGTCGAGCTGGAGGCCGCGCCCGACGGCCACGTTTGCCCCGTGGGCAACGCTGGCTGGTATCCGCGCGGGGCCGGGCGGGCGCACTTCGACCAGCAGCCGGTCGAGGTCCAGGCGCTGCTCGAGGCGTGCGTCGAAGCCCATCGGGTGAGCGGCGAGGCGCGCTGGCTCGACGCCGCCCGCAACGCCCTCGACTGGTTCCTGGGCGCGAACGACATCCGGGAGCCGCTCTACGATTACCGCACCGGCGGCTGCCGCGATGGGCTCCATCCCGACCGCGCGAGCGCGAACGAGGGCGCCGAGTCCACGCTGGCGTGGCTCATCGCCCTGCTCACGCTGCTCGGCTACCGGCGTGACCTCGCGCTGCGCCCGCTGGAGGCAGGCCCGGTCGCGAGCAGCGACGCGCCGGCGCCGTCGGGCGTGGACGGGGCGCGCACCGAAGAGCACTGAGGTCATGACCGCCCGTCCCCAGTCGCCGTCGGAGGTCGAGCTCTTCGAGCGGCACCCCGACAATCCCCTCCTCACGGCCGAGCACTGGCCGTATCCGATGAACTCGGTGTTCAATCCCGGGGCCGTGCGGCTCGTGCAGGGCGGCGAGACGCTGCTGCTCTGCCGGGTGGAGGACCGGCGCGGCATCTCGCACCTCACGGCCGCCCGCTCGGCGGACGGGGTCACCGGCTGGCGAATCGATCCGGCCCCGACCCTGCTCCCCGACCCGGAGCACTATCCCGAAGAACTCTGGGGGATCGAGGACCCGCGCATCGTCTGGGTGCCCGAGCTGGGTCGCTACGCGGTGACCTACACCGCCTACACGCGCGCCGGGCCCGGCGTCGCGCTCGCCCTCACCGAGGATTTCCGGCGGTTTGAGCGCGTCGGGCTCGTCGCCGCCCCGGAGGACAAAGACGCCGCCCTCTTCCCCCGTCGGTTCGGCGGCCGGTGGGCGATGATCCACCGGCCCGTCTCGGGCTCGTACGTGGGGCACATCTGGCTTTCGTTCTCGCCCGATCTCCGGCACTGGGGCGGCTACCACCTGCTGCTCGAGGCGCGGGGCGGCGCCTGGTGGGACGCGGGCAAGATCGGTCTGTCGCCGCCGCCGATTGAGACACCCGAGGGCTGGCTCATCATCTACCACGGCGTGCGGCGCACGGCGTCCGGGAGCATCTACCGGCTCGGGCTCGCGCTACTCGACCTCGAGGACCCGACGCGCTGCCTGCTGCGCTCGGACGACTGGGTCTTCGGCCCGCGCGCGCCGTACGAGATGGTGGGCGACGTGGGCGACGTAGTCTTCGTCTGCGGCGCGACCGTCGCCGCCGACGGCGACACGCTGCGGCTGTACTACGGCGCGGCCGACACGGTGATCGCGCTCGCCACGGGCAGCCTGGCGCGCGTCCTCGCGTGGCTCAAGCTGAACGGGCGCTCGGGGGGACCGGCGCGGGACCGCCGTCGAACCTGACGGCCGGGAAGGCCGGGAACTTCCTCGCGCGGGAGCCCCACGACGCTCCGCTCACCTTCCTCATCATCATTATCTCATTCATAGCCGCGATGGTCTCCGGGAGGAGGGGTCCCATGAGGTACGTCATCGTTCCACTGACGCTGGTCCTCGGCGCGGAGTTCAGGCGCAAGATCGGATAGATACCGACGCGAGTTGTCAGTAGCCAGAAAAGCGACCCCCTTGAATGCTCTCCAGGGGGTCGCCGATGTTGTGAGTTCGGTTGTGAGTTTCCTACTACTTCACGTTGTTTTCGCCTTACCGAGATACGACCCCGATGCCCAGAACACCGCGTGAGTACTACAATTAGTCGTATCTCGAGTGGTCACCGACTCGTTTTGCAACCAGGGGGTCGAGGGTTCGAATCCCTTCCGCTCCACTCCGACTCCATCCACTCCTATGGAGGACCGCACCCATGACTGCTCGATCGGCCATCGGTCTCGCCGCCCTGGTGCTCCTCGGCGGTTGCGGCGCGGGCGCGGCCACTGCGGGCACCGAAACACCCACCCCGAGCGGGCGTGACGAGACGGTCGTCACCAGCGAGGAGCTGCGCGGCGCCGCCGACGCCCCGAACCTGTACGAGGCGGTGAAACGGCTCCGGCCACAGTGGCTTGCCGGAGTCGACGTGGTGGTCTACGTGAGCAATCGGCGCTACGGCGGCAGCGAGGCCCTGCGCCAGCTCTTGCCGTCCACCGTGGCGTCGCTGCGCTACTTCACTCCGAGCGCAGCACAGCAACGCTTCGGTTCGGGCCACCCGCACGGAGCGATCCAAGTCATCATGCGCGGAGCGCGCTAAGCTCGCGCCCGACGATGCGCTCGATGATGTCGAGGCGTCCGGACCTTCGGCGAGCGCTGCTGGCGCTGGCAAGCGCGGCGGTCCTCGTTCTCCCGGCCGGGCCGGCAGGTGCGGCGCGCGCCCAAGCGCGGCCGATGGAGCTCGCGGACCTCGCGAAGCTCGTCCGCGTCGCCGATCCGCAGATCTCGCCGGATGCCCGCTCCGTCGCCGTGCTCGTCTCGCGCCCCAACTACGAGCTCAACCGCTACGACACCGAGCTCGTGCTCATCGATGTGGCGACGGGCGCCCAACGGGGGCTCGTGGCCGGCCGCCGCGGGTTGGCGCAGCCGCAGTGGTCCCCCACCGGTGATCGCCTCGCCTTCCTCGCGCAGCGCCAGGTGTTCGTGCTACCGATCGCCGGAGGCGAGGCGCGGCAGATCACGCGAGCCCCGTCCGGCGTGCTCCGGTTCGCGTGGCGACCCGACGGCGCCGAGATCGCCATCGCCACGCCGGACGAGCCGGAGCCCCGGAGCGGGGAGGAGCGCCACAACGATTCCTTCGAGGTGGGGAACGACGACTACCTCACCAGCGCCCCGCCGCGGCCCGCGCACATCTGGCTCGTCCCTGTGGCCGACTCGGATACCTCTCCCTCCTTCCGCCGGCTCACGTCGGGTGCCTGGAGCATCGCGACGAGCCTCAGCGCCTCACCGCTCTCCTGGTCGCCCGACGGTCGCGCGCTCGTCTTCGTGCGCTTCTCCTCGCCGCACTCGGGCGACACCGATTCGAGTACCGTCCAGGTGGTTGAGGTCGCCACGGGGAACATCCGTTCCCTCACGGCCCGGCAGGCGCGCGAGAGCGGGCCGGCGTGGTCGCCCGACGGCGCGCGCATTGCATTCTCCTATCCGCTGGCCGGGGACCCCGCCAACCTCGACGAGGTTCAGGTGGTCCCCGCGGCCGGCTGGGGGGAGAGGGTGGCCACTGCCGGAGCTGTGGACGGTGACGGGAACCGGGTCACGCGCACGCTCGACCGCCATATCACCGAGGCGGTGTGGCTGCCCGACGGCCGGTCGCTGCTCGTCGCGGGGAACGACGGCACGCGGGGGGCGGCGTGGATTCAGCCGCTGGCCGGGCCGGCCCGGCGGCTCACGCTGGGCGACGTCGTCGCCGCCTCAGGGTTCACGCTCGCCCCGAGCGGCGCCGTCGCCTTCGTTGGCTCGGAGCCATGCCGTCCGCCCGAGGTCTATTTCCTCAGCGCGCCCGGCGGGGGGGCCGCGCCGAGGCGCCTGACCGATTTCAACCGCGAAGTGGCGGCGCTCGCGCTCGGGCGCACCGAGGTGATCGAGTGGCCCGGGGGGGGGGGGGGGGGGGGG
>JBOHSA010000103.1:0-8788 GCA_050732995.1 Gemmatimonadales bacterium
GTCGGCTTCAGGCGCTCGTTAGGCTGGCACTGATGATGGCTGCCCGCCACAGGGCTTGCCTCGTACGCGCGGACGCGTGGGCGCGGCGAGGTGTTGAACGGGTACGAACCGCGTGCCCTGCCCCGACCGCCGCTCCGACCATCGCCACAACGCTCGAGCTCGCCGCCTGGGTGTTGTCCTGCCCCGAAACCACCCTCGTGCACAACCAAAAAAGTTGCAATACGTCGTGCGCAGCCTAACGGACCGCGCTTAAGCTGCAGCGCACTGGTGAAAGATCAAATACCCCTACGTGCGCTGTCAGCTTCAAGCGCTTGTTAGACCGCGCCCCAAAAGTGGTCATTGGTCACGCTCAAGGACCCATCGTAGGGCCTCAGCAAATCCGTCCAGAGAAAAAGCAATGTCTCGGTATCCGCCGGTAAAAACGAAGTAGCGGACAAGGAGCTTCTTGCCCGTGGCCATGTGTGAAAGACCCTTCCCGATGGAGCCACCCTCCCCGTGCCATATTACAAAGTTCACCCATTTTGGCTCGGCTTGAATTGTCGGGGTGGACAGATATCTCTGTATCGCTAATTGCGCACCAACGTCGAATGGCTCGCCGCCATCGACTCGGTATATCAACAGACGGTCATGCGCGATGACATCCAAGTTGAAATCCGGGACTGAAAAGCGCGCCCATACGCGGCCATGAGCAATGCGGTACACGGCGAATTCGTAACCACCCTCCGTGGTGGTGCTCACGAGGCGGATCGAGTCGTCGGTAATCGCGTCGACCTGGGCTTTCCGACGCCACCCAGCCTGGGCGTCGGCAGCGTCCGGTTTCGCGGTCACCATTGCCAACACGAGAGCAAGCACCTGTAGACAGAGAGTCCTCACGTATGTACTCCGGCGCGGTCTAACTAGGAATTAGACCGACCAGTCTAGCCTGCCAAACTTCGCTCCCCTTCGCCTTCTAACGCTCAGAATCGAGCTCGAGCATGCTGCTTAGACAGGTCTGCCTAATCCCAAAGACTGCAACTGGTCGTCCGCAACATGGCAGCCTGCCCGTCGCGCCATGACCCCCCTCCCGACCCAAGCCGGCCCACCCCTCACAACTTCATCCTCATGACTAAGGCGTCGAACCCCGGCTCCCCTCGCAGCGGGTCCAGGATGGGATTCACCTTGAGGTACGCCAGCCACCCGCGCCGCTCCTCGTACGCCCGCTCGGCCCACCGCAGCGCCTCATCCCCCTGCCCCAGCCCGATGTGCAACGTGGCGAACGCCACAGGCGAGATGTAGCCCCGCTGACCCTTCTCCTCCAGCTCGCCCAGGACCGCCTCGGCCTGCGCCCGTTTGTCCGCTCGCGCCAGCACGTAGCCCAGCGTCGCCAGGGTGTACGCGCCCGCCCCGGGGAGCGCCACCGCTTCCCGCAGCACGCGTTCCGCCTCGTCCCACTGGCTCTGCTGGGCCAGGGCCAGGGCCATGATGCGGTAGGTCTCCGCGCCCATCGGGTTCATCGCGATCGCGCGCGACAAGTGATACCGGGCCTGGTCGTAGCGCCGCGCGTAGTAATACGCCCAGCCCACCCCGCGCCGGATCGAGACCGACCCCGGATCGAGCTCCTGCGCCGTGTGGATTTCGACCAGCGCCTCGTCAAGGCGCTCGCGCGCGCACAGCAGGAACGCGTACCACTGATGCGCGGTGGCGTACCGCGGGTCCAGCTCGATCGCCCGCCGGAACGCGCGTCCCGCGCCGTCCCAGTTCCAATCGTAGATGAACAGGCTCCACGCGAGCGACGCGTGCGCCTCGGCCACCGAGTCGTCCAGCGCGAGCGCCTTGCGCGCGTACTCCTTGGCGTGGGCGAACCCCTCCGCCACGGGCACGCTGCGATAGTCCAGCTGCAACGCGTACGAGTCCGCAAGGCCCGCGTACGCCGGCGCGTAGCGGGGATCCGCCGCCGCCGCCTGCTCGAAATAGTGAATCGCCTCGGTCGCGCCCTCGTTGGTGCGCTTGTTCCAGGCGTACCGACCCTTCAGGTAGAGTCCATAAGCCGCCACGCTCTCCGTGTAACGCTTGCGGAGCGGGGCGGCGAGGTCCGCGAACGAGGTCGTGCGCAGGGTGTCCACGATCGTCCGCGCGATCTCCTCCTGGATCGCGAACACGTCCTCGAGCGTGCGGTCGTAGCGCTGCGACCAGAGCAGCCGGCCGTCCTCCGTGGAGCTGAGCTGCGTGGTGATGCGCAGGCGGTCGCCCGCACGGCGCACGGCCCCCTCCAAGACCCACGAGGCGCCGAGCAGGGCGCCGATCGCGCGCACGTCTTGCGGCTTCCCCTTGAGCGCGAACACCGACGTTCGCGAAGCCACCCGGAGGCCTTCGACCTTGGCGAGCGCGTCGATCAGCTCGTCGGTGATCCCGTCGCTCAGGTATTCGTTCTCGGGGTCCGGGCTCGCGTTGACGAACGGCAACACGGCGATACAGCGCGCGGCGGCCGCGGTGATCGGCTCCGCGCGGGCGTCCGGCCCCTCGCCTTGGATGGCGTGGAGCAGCTCGACGGTGGTGGGGAACCGCTCGTCGGGGTTCTTGGCGAGGGCCAGGGCGAGGGCTCGCTCGACGTGGGCCGGCGCGTCGGGGCGGAGCGCGCGCAGCGGCCGCGGCGCTTCCGTCACCTGTTTGGCCATGGTGGCCCGGGCGTTGCGGCCCCGCAGCGGCGGCTCGCCGGCCAGCATCTCGTACACCACGCAGGCCAGGCTGTAGACGTCGCTCTGCGCGCCCAGGTTCTGCTCGCCGCTCGCCTGCTCGGGACTCATGTATTCCGGCGTGCCGAGCGCGAGCCCGCTCCCCGTCACCACTTCCGTCCCGACAGCACAGAAAGCGCGCGCGATACCGAAGTCGGCGAGCACCGCGTGGCCGTCGGCGAACAGGATGTTCTCGGGCTTCACGTCGCGGTGAACGAACCCCTGCCGGTGCGCGTAGTCGAGCCCCGCGCTCACGTCCCGGGCGATGCGGATCGCCTCGCCGAGCGACACCCGCGTCTCCCGGACCAGCCGCTGGCGCAACGAGCCGTCCAGTACGTGCGGCGTCACGTAGTAGAGGAGCCCGCCGGCCTCCCCGGAGTCGATCAGCGGGAGGATGTGCGGGTGGGCGAGGCGGGCGGCGATCTGGATCTCCCGCAGGAACCGCTCGCCGCCGAGCGACGCGGCGAGGTCGGGCTTGAGCACCTTGATCGCGACCTTGCGGCCGTGCTTCCGGTCGAGCGCGAGGTAGACGGCCGCCATGCCGCCCCGCCCCAGCTCCCCCTCGATGGTGTAGCGGTCGGCGAGGGCGGCGGTGAGGGCGGCGGGGGTCTCGGCCATCCAGAAACCTCATCTCCCCGTCATCCGACTGCAACGCCAAGCGGCGCCGAAGGAGGACTAGCCCGGCACCACCGGCAGCACCAGGTGCGACGGGTAGCGCCCCGTGCGCCAGATCCGATGCGTCCGCGCGCGGTAGTCGCTCGGCCGGGCCCGGAAGATGCTCGGCACGAACGTCTGCGGGTTCCGGTCGTACAGCGGAAACCACGTGCTCTGCACCTGCACCATGATCCGGTGGCCGCGCTGAAACCGGTACGCCTGCGGCGGGATGCGCACCGTGTACTCAAGCACCCGGGCGGGGGCAATGGGCGCGGGGCGCTCGAAGCTGCGGCGGTAGCGTCCCCGGAGGATCTCGCCCGCGACCATCAGCTGGTAGCCGCCCATCCGCCGGTCGCCCGAGACGGTGTCGGGGTACACGTCGATGAGCTTCACCACCCAGTCGGCGTCGGTCCCGGTCGTCGAGGCGAACAGCCGCGCGCTCAAGTCCCCCGCGATCACCACGTCCTCGGCGAGCGGCTCGGTCGCCCAGACCAGCACGTCGGGCCGGCCCTCGACGAAACGCTGGTCCATCGCCTGCCAGATGCCCCACTCCGACCCGCGCGAGTAGGTCACCTGGATGGGACGCGGCCGGTACGGCACCGGGTGGGCGGGATCCGAGACGTATTGGTCGTAAGCCGCGGCGGCGGGCGCCGGTGGATCGAAGCTCAAGCGGCCGCCCTCCCGGAGGTAGAGGTTACGCGCTTGCGCTTCGCGCGGCGGCCAGGCGTCGAAACGGCGCCAGCGGTTCGCCCCGCCCTCGAACACCAGCGCCTCGGGCAGCGTGAGCGGGCCGCGGTCCTTCAGGTAAAAAGCGAAGAACGGCGCCTCGACCTCCCGGCGGAACCACACACCCGTCGAGTCCCCGAACTGCACCTGGCCGAGGGCCGCGCCGGGGCCGTACCACCCGCCGTGGTTCCACGGGCCCATCACGATGCGATTGACGCCCTGCGTGTCGAACCGCTCGAACGCCCCGTAGGTCGCGGGCGGCCCGAAGATGTCCTCCTGGTCGTACCACCCGCCCACGGACAGCACCGCGACGGGCGTGGCGCGGATGTGCCGCTGGGTCGCGCGGGCCTGCCAATAGGCGTCGTAGCTCGGATGCGCGAGGAACGCGTCCCACGACGGCCAGGAGCGACCGAGCTGCCGCGTGACGTTCGACAGTGGGCCGAGCCGCCGGTACCAGTCGTACATGTCGTTCACGCCCACGTCGAAGTTGGCGACCTCCATGCCGAAGGTGTACTCGACGCCGTAGCTCATGCGGAACGCGCCGTTATGGAAGAAGTCGTCGCCGATCCACGTGTCGGTCATCGGCGCCTGCGGGGAGACGGCGCGCAGCGCGGCATGCCCGCTCAACGCCTGCATCGTCGCGAGCCAGCCCGGGTACGAGATGCCCAGCCCGCCCACGCGCCCGTTGGTGTTAGGCAGGCTCTTCACCAGCCACTCGATCGTGTCGTAGGTGTCGGTGGCTTCGTCGATCGCGGTCGAGTCGGTGCGCAGCGGCCGGTTCATCAGGTAGTCGCCCTGGGAGCCGTAGCGTCCCCGGATGTCCTGAAAGGCGAACACATATCCATCGGTCGCGAGGAACCGGTACGCGCCCGGGAAGTTGCGGACCGGGCCCTCGGCGTTGTACGGCGTGCGCACGAGCAGGATCGGTAGGGGCGCGGCGGCCAGCCGCGGCGTGAGAATGAGGGTCCGGAGCCGGATCCCATCGCGCATGGGAACCATCTCCTCCCGCTGGACCCAGGCCGTGTCCGGGAGGGGCGCGACGGGAGTCTGCGCGAGCAGGGGGACGAGACCGGCGCCGACGAGGAGCGCCGGGGCCAGACGCAGGGCACGCAGCATAGATCGGGCCTCCGAGGGTGCTCTAAGTTAACGGGAACGCGGCCTGCACGTCTGACGGGCGAACCTCAACCGGATCGACCCATGAGACAGTCGGTCCGGCCATCGCCCGTCGTGTCACGCAGGGCGAGCGCACCGCCGCGCGCCCGGTCCCCGCGCACGTGTGACGTGCCAGCGCTCACCCGGTTCCCGTCTTCCAGGTTGACGTACACGTCGCCGTTCGGGGCCACGGCGAGGTGGCGCGCGATGCCGACTTGGTCGGCGACCACGATGGCGCAGAACCCCGGCGGGAGTGTGATGCCTCCGTTATCCCCCTCACACCTCGGCGAAGAGCTCTGCGAGTGCGGGACGGAGGCGATCGTCGCGAGGCCGAGGGCGAGGACGACGAGGGTTGAGCTTCGCTTGGTCCCCTAGCGCCCGCACCGGCCTGGGCGCATGTTCTCGGGAAACACCTCAGGAGTACGCTCCAATGACTCGGGCATGTGCGACCTTCCGCGCGATCGCGGTCACCGGTCTCGTCCTCGGCGTGGCCTGCCACGACGCGACTACCCCCACGGCTCCCGACGCGCGATCGCCGACGGCGGCGCTGCGCCACCAGGCGCCGGACCTGGCCGGCCTCGCCCGAGCGGTACCGGGCTTCGGGGGCCTCTATCTCGACGCCGGGGTCCCGACCGTGTACTTGACGGACGTGCGCCAGCGCGGCCTGGTCGAGCGCGCGCTCGGCGCGTACGCGCGTGGGTTGGGCGTTGCGCCCGCCGCCATCCGCGTGCGCCAGGGACAGTACGACTATCAGACGCTCGACCGGTGGTTCCGCCGCGTGTCGAGCGAAGCGTTCACGGTCAACGGCGTCGTGTTCGTCGATCTGGACGAGGCGGCGAACCGCCTGCTCGTAGGCGTCGAGCACGCGGCGGCGGGCGCCGGCGCGCGGGGCGTGGCCGCGCGGCTCGGCGTGCCGGCCGAGGCCGTCACGGTCCGGGAAGTCGCGCCTATTCACTTCGCGGCCACACTGCGCGACCAGGTACGGCCCGTCGTCGCCGGCCTGCAAATCAATTTCGGGCGGTTCGTGTGCTCCATCGGCTTCAACGCCACGAGCGGCGCCCAGAGCTCGTTCGTCACCGCCTCGCACTGCACCGACCGCCAGGGCGGCACCGAGGGCACGCAGTACTTCCAGCCGCTCGCGAGCACGGCCGGCAGCTTCATCGGGACCGAAGTGGACGACCCGGTCTATTTCCGCGGCGGCGTCTGCCCGCGCGGCCGGAAGTGCCGCTTCAGCGACGCCTCCCGGGCGGCCTACGCCGGCGGCGTGGACTTCGCATTGGGCGGCATCGCCCGCACGAGCGGGCCGAACACCGGCTCCCTCACGATCACCGGCACGTTCTGGATCACCGACGAGGGGGCGGCCGTCGTGGGCGACGTCGTCAACAAGATCGGCCGCACCACCGGCTGGACCCAGGGCGCGGTCACCAACACGTGCGTGGACACGGGCGTGTTCGCCTCGAACATCGTCCAGCTGTGCCAGACGTTCGTGAGCGCCGGGGTCGGCGGGGGCGACAGCGGGTCGGACGTGTTCGCGCTGGCGGGCGGCGGCGGGTCGAAGGTGACCCTGCTCGGCATCCTGTGGGGCGGCAGCGGGGACGGGACGTTGTTCGTCTACAGCCCGATCGCCAACGTCGAACAGGAGCTCGGGTCCCTGACCACGCACTGATCCACGGTCCGCTGGAGGGGAGAGGGGGGACGCGCTGGGTCCCCATCTTGGCCTCGCTGGCCGCCGTCGCGGCCTCCTGTCGCCAGGCCGAGTCCGATCACCACCGCCCCCCCTCACCCACCGCCGTGACGCGCGATTCGCTGCGCTTCACCGTTGCCGCGCCGGCCGAAGCGCGCGTGGACGAGGACGTGCCGATCACGCTCCGCCTGACGAACGCCGCCGGCCGACCGGTCGAGCTGTATCTGCGTGGGCGGGAGATCGCATTCGACATCATCGCCGCCGACCACGCCGGCGTGATCGTGTGGCGGCGCCTCGCCGGCGTGGTCGTCCCGGGAATCCTCCAGGTCAAGGTCCTCGGACCCGGCGAGACGCTCGAGCTCGAGGATGCCTGGCGGCCCGCGGCGCCGGGCGAGTACTCCCTTCAGGGCATACTGCCAACGGACGAGCCCGAGCCGCTGCGCACCGCGCCCGTCCGGGTCCGCGTGCTCCCTCGCTGACTAACGCTTGACCTCTCGTCTGATTTCTGCCACCCGCTGAGCGCCTACGCGCCTGCGCGCCTCACTGGAGCCTGTCGAACCGCCGGTCGTTCCTTCGGGCCAGCCAGTACAACGGGACTCCGATGAGCAGCGCTGCTCCCGCCCCGACCCACGCCGCTGCGATGGACCTCATCCGCGCCACGTACCCCCAGCCCGACTGCCCCGCCACGCCGCCCAAATTGGCGAAGAACGAATCGAGCGAGATGATCGTCGCGCGCTGGGCCGAGGGGATGTGGACGTTGAGATAACCTTGCTTCACCGGCGATGCGAGCCCGAGCGCGATCCCGTACACCAGGTACAAGCCCACTACGATGTAGAACCGGACGGGCGTGCCCGACGGCCCACCACCGGCGGCGCCGAGCCCCAGCGCCCCGCACGCCATCGCGGTGAGCGCCTGGACGATCGCCGAGAAGATCAGCACGCCCGTCCGCGTCCGCACGAGCCGCGTCACTGGGGGCACCAGGGCATTGCCCGCGATCAGGGAAAGCGCCAAGAGGGCCGCGATCAGACCGTTCACCCAGACCAGATCTCGGCCCAGCAGGTCGAGGAAATAGCGCTGCCAGCTGTAGAATCCGAAAATCATGAAGCTCATGTTGACCAATGAAGCGAGCATCACCGGCCGCACCACCGGGTGGGACAGGCCGTAGCGCATACCCTCCACGAACACGCGCCGCATCTCCGCCGGGACCCGCTTGAGCTGGAGCGCACGCGGCGTGTAGCCGGGCTCGGGCATGGCGAGCCACGCGAGCGCGAACAGCGGCACCACGACCGCGGCTCGCACCACGTAGGGGAGTGACAGGTTGACTTGGCCGAGTAGCCCGCCGCTGATCGTCCCCAGGAGCATCGCGGCGCCGAAGACCATCTGCCCCCGGGCGAAGACCGGCTCGAGCGGCTCGGTGTACCCGGTGGCCTTGAGGGCGTCCACCAGCCAGGCGTCCACCGCCCCCGTGTAGAACGTGTAGCCCAGCCCGAGAAACACCGACACGCCCATGAACGGCCAGAACCCCCACCCCTGCCACGCGATGGCGACGTACAACAAGGTGGTGACGAAGAGCGTGCCGAGGCAGAGCAGCAGGGAGACGCGGCGGCCGACGGTGTCCGCCACCACGCCGGTCGGGATCTCGAACACCATCATGCCGAACGTGAACGCCGCGTTGGTCAGCATGACCTGCATGATGTCGAGCCCCGCGCCCATCTTGAACAGCGTGTCGATGCCCCAGATCAGGGACATCGCCAGGTTGAACAGCCCGGTGATAGCGAAGTAGGTGCGGATGATGCGCCCGCTCACGCGTCGGCGACCGGCAGCGGGACGGTGGCGGGCCGGGGGGGGGGGGGGGGGGGGG
>JBOHSA010000104.1:0-46473 GCA_050732995.1 Gemmatimonadales bacterium
CCGGCCCTATCCCGGATCAAGTTGGTGCGCTGGGGGACGGATGGTCTCGCCTTCCGCGACGGCGTGAAGGTCTACATCTTGCGTACGACGCTGTCCGCGCCGTGACCGCCCGCCGGCCCGACTGCGCCGGGCCGTCATTACAGGAGCTGACGTTCCGAAAGCTGTTTCTTGGTACGAGGCACGGTGCGCCGGCCTCGGGGAGGACTCCGACGCCGACCTCAGCCGCCCGACCCCCGCTCGCCCGTCTGACCACGGCGATCTCCCTGCTGGCGGCGGTCGTCCCGGCCGTGGGGCAGGCCCAGGCACGGGGCGGGGTCGAAGGACGCGTGATCGACCCGGTGGGTCGGCCGGTGACGTCCGCGGAGGTCAGCGTGGACCGTGCGGGCACGCCGGTGGCCGGTCGGGCCACGACCGACGCCGCTGGCGCGTGGCGGATCACCCACTTGGAACCCGGTCTGTACCGGATCACCGTATACCGGCTGGGATACCGCTCCTCTCGACAGGACGTCCAGGTCGAGCCCGGCCGGACGGTGCAGCTGACTTTCGCGCTCGAACTGGTCCCCTTTACGCTCGACTCGCTGGTGGTGAGCGGCTTTGCGTCCGGCATCTCCACGACCGACGCCGAGTTGGGCACCAAGCTCACGGTCGGCGAGATCCTGTTGCTGCCGACCACGCTCGACCTCCGGCAACTGATCGCCCTCGCGCCGGGGGCGCGGCCCGATCATATCTGGGGCGGCGCGTCGGACCAGGCCAATTCCTACTCGCTCGACGGCACCACAGTCAACCATCCCGGTCTGGGGGGCGCAACCTTCCTGCCCAGTCCGAGCTGGATCGAGACCCTCGAGGTCCGCGGCCTCGGCGCCGGCGCGGACGTGGGGGGCGCCCAGGGCGGGCTCGTGGAAGTGGTCACCCTGGGAGGCCGGAACGTGCTGGAGGGCGCGCTCCGGACCGCGTTCGAGTCCCACCGGCTCAACGGCTCCAACCTTATCCCCGGTGAGATCGGGCGCGAACTGGCGCGGCGCTCGGAAGTGGATGGTCAGGTCCGCGGCCCACTGGTCCGCGATCGCCTGCACTTCGCGTTGTTCGGCCACGTCATCCGGCAGGGAGAGCTGGTGCTCGATCACCTTCCGGACAGAACCGGCGAGTTCGTACCGCAGCCACCGTCGTTTCGGGACCACCGGTGGTTGGCGAAGTTGAGCTGGAAGCCGGGCGGCCGTGATCTGCTCCAGGGCAGTCTCATGGGGCGGCACCAGGACGGCGACCGGGTTGGACAGACGGGGTACGAAGCCGCGGACGCGACCGAGCGGCTGCGGCAGTGGAACGTCACCGGCAACCTCACCTGGCAGCGGAGCTGGTCACCCCGCAGCGCGCTCACGGTGCGCCTGGGTGGGTACGTCGCCCGGGAGCGGCTCGATCCCTATGACGGTCCCGCAGTGCCGGGCATCGAGCTGCTGACTCAGGTGAACCCGCCCCGATATCAGAACACGCCCTTTCGAACGCTGTCGGCGCCGTCGAGCCTCGGGTTGACGACGACCTGGACACGGCGGGGCCGGCTGGCCGGCCTGGAGCACGAGGTGAAGCTGGGCGGCGAGTACACGCGGGGCAGCTGGTACTTCCAACGTCGGCGGAACGGGGCGATGAGTTGGCGGCCGCTGCGCACGCTCGGGTTTGATCCCGGCAGTCCCGCTACGTGGGTCTATCTCGACGCGATCGGTACCGCGTGGGGTGGGGACGTCAGGCTCGACTCCGACGTCCAGAACGCCGCGGTCTTCGTGCAGGACCACATCGCGATCCTTCCATCGCTCCGGTTCAATCCGGGGCTCCGGTTCGGATGGTGGACGGGGACGCTCACCCCGGCGGCAGGCCCGCGATTCACCGCGGTGCGGGACCACGCCCTGGAGCCCCGGATCGGGGTGGTGGCCGACCTGGACCGGCGGGGCGGGCTCGTCGCCAAGGCCCACTGGGGTCGGTATCACCAACCGATGTTCGCCGCCCTATTCGAGCGAGTGGAGGGGGCCGGGGCCTTCAGCGACGAGGAGATCTGGTCCTACCTGGGGCCGGCGCCCGGGACCCCAACGCAGACGTTTACGCTCGCCGAACGCGACGCGCTCGCAGCGGCGGGGCTCTTCCGCTTCGAGGAAGCGGTCCGGCTGGATCAGGCGGGCCGGGTGGAGGGGTACCGTCAGCCGTACGTGGATCAGACCGTGCTCTCGCTGGAACACGCCTTCGGCGGCCGGTGGAAGGTTGGCCTGGTGTACGTCCACCGGCGCAACCACGATCTGGTAGCGCTGGTAGATCGGAGCTTGGCGTCAAACTACACGGTGGTCGAGAACGTCCTGATTCGCGATCGCTTCCACCGGCTGTTGTCCTTCGGAGGCCAGCCGCTAGTGCTGGCAAAGCTGGCCATGTCCAACGAGGACATTCTCTGGGTCCGAGACCTGATGAGGCAAGGCGTCCTGTTGTCCCCCGGCTACCTCTACGCCCCGCCCGGCCTCAGCGCGGCGGAGCTGGACGCGCTTCGTTACGACCCCGACTTCGTCCTCACGAACGTGCGGGAGGCGACTCGGCGGTTCGAGCAACTCCAGCTCCGGCTGGATGCCCGGTACCGGATCTGGTGGGCCGGGGCGTCGGCGACCCTCTCGACGCTCGAGGGGAACTTCAACGTGGTGACCGGGCCGGATGACTACACCACGGGCGGGCCGGGCCCCTGGGTGCGGTTGAACGAGCAGTACAACTTCTTCGGCGCCCTCAACAACCAGAGCCGATTCGAGGGGAAGCTGTATCTCGGCGGGCTCCTGCCGGCGCGCTTCCGTGGCGGCGTGTTCTTCTCCTACGCGACGGGCGATCGGGTCACGCCGACGATGCTGATCTCCCCTCTGGAGGTCGACTACGCCGTCGTCGTGCCCGAGACCTCGAATCCCGCGGTGGGTGACACGATCCCCTTCCATCCCTTCCTGTTCCGGAGCTCGAGGGGGCACCGAATCTTCATCCAGCCCCGAGGGAGCTACCGCTACCAGTCGCGAGCATCGCTCGACCTGCACCTGGAGCGGAGCTTTCCGCGCGGCCGGGCCGAGGTCGTGCTGATGGTGGACGGGTTCAACGTCTTGGGCGACCAGAGCGTCACAGGTATCCAGACCGTGGTGAATGCGGTGGCGGGCTTCTTTGACTTTGATTACGGCCGGGTCCGGTCCCGGGTCCCGCCGCGGACGCTCCGGTTGGGAGCGGGAGTGAGGTTCTAGGGCGCATGCGAACGCCGCGGCCGACGAGCGGAGCCGGAGGGTCGCCTCTTCTCTTACCTCGCGAGGAGTATCCTCCACCATGACCAGCCCCCCCAGCATCCAAACTTCATGATGTAAAGTACTTTCTACTCCTCCTTCACCGAGGCAATGGCCACGGAGGCTCTGATGAACAGAAACGTGCGAGTGGCGGGTTTGGAGCTGCTCCTGCTGCTTCCCGCGCTCATCCTCGTGTCGTCGGGCCTGCTTGGTCTTGAGCGGCCAGCCGCGCTGGTTCATCCGGTGCTGGTGATGGGCGGCCTGCTTCTGGCCTTGACCTTGAATGCCTTATCGGTGTTGCGCATCCGCTTCGGCCAGGATGAAGGCAACCTGGTGGCCACGATCTCCGTGCGGGTGCGTGGCAGCGCCATGGATCTCACCGCTCTGATCCTCAGCGGCCTGCTCTTGGCGATTATCACGTAGATTGAGGGAATGCTCGGTCGACGCGCGAGCCGCGCGAGCGATCGCTTCGCCGCGAGTCTGCGCGGATTCGGGCCGGTCGGCATCCTCGCGATCCTCGTCATCCTCGCAGGCAATCTGGATGCGGCCGTATCCCCTCATTCTGCGGCGCCGGGCGACCAGACCGGGACGGCCCGCTAGCCCTTGCTTCCCGCGAACTTGGGCAGCTCGCGCCGGTGCCGTTTCAGGAACTCCTCGTAGATGTGACTGTCGGTGTAGTCCCGCATCTCGCAGATCCGGTCCCCCCGGAACCGCAGTACGACGCAGGTGCGCTGGTCCATGACGTCCTGCGGATCGCTCTTCACCCAGCTGCGCTCACGGATCTCGACGATCACCCGCTCGTCGGCCTCGTACCAGTCGCGCCACACGTCCTCGTAGCCCCAGTCGGCGGGGCCCAGGCCCTGCTCGCGGTTCGCCATCGAGCGGATCACCCGGTCCCGGCCGCGCCACTCGCCGCCGATCGGCGGCGCGCCCGCGCACCAGTACACGATGTCCTCGGTGAAATGCCCCGCCACCTCCTCCATCTTGCCGGCGAACAGCGCCTTCTCGTACGCCTTTGCGACGGCCATGCGCTTGCTCATACCACGGCCTCCTCCGGCAGCACCAGCGGGTTGGCCTTGCGGCCGGCGCGCTCCATCGGCTTCTCCATCTCGCCGCGGTGCTCGTCCAGGATCCTCCAGAAATCCACCGCGCGCTCGACCAGCTCCCGGGCGGCTTCCCGCAGCCCGTCGCTCGCCTTCACCTGGCGCACGTTGTTCTGCATGTCCTCGGCGTCCCACCCGCGCGAATGCGCGATGAAGGGAAAGGGCGGAAACACGAGGCCGAGCTCGGACCAAAAGGTGAACATGCTGCCCGCCACGCCCTGGATGTTGTCCTGGCCTCCCGTGATGATGAACGCCCCCACCTTGTTGCGAATCAGCACCTTGTTGTGGATCGTGATCTGGTTCTGCACGCAGTTCAGCCGCTCGATCATCTTGTAATACAGCGACGACGCGTTGCCCCAGCGGATCGGCGTCGAGATCAGCACGACGTCCGCCCAGTGCACCAGGCCCTCGTACACCGCCGTCAGCTGGTCGTCCGGGTCGCGCTCGGTGATCGCGCACGGCCAGGTGCAGGCGTGCGACGCCTTGGAGTAGTTCCCCTCGCAATGCCTGAACGAGAGGCTCTGCAGCTTGATGAGCTGCGTATCGGTTTTCAGCTCCTTGGCGCGCTCCAGCGCGTGCTCAAGCAGGGCGTCGGAGGTCGAGAACCGCGGGTTTCCCTCGTCCATCGCGGTGGTCGAGATGCCGAGCACGCGGCACGGAGCACCCGCGGGCTTGGCATGCTCCTCCAGCAGGTGCGATGGTTTGTGCTTGACGAGCTTCCGTGGCATGGTGGGCGGAGTCTGCACGTAGACGCCGTCCGGGCGCTCCTCCACGGCGAACACCGGTACCTGCTCCTCGTCGTAGCCTTCCGGCCCCTTACCCGTCAGGACGCTGTACTCCCAGCCGTGCCACGGGCACATGACGAACTCGCCCCCCCCCCGGACCCGGCCCTCCGACAGCGGGCCGCCCTTGTGATTGCAAATGTCGGAGATGGCGGTGAACCGGCCCTCGTGGAGGAACACGGCGATGCGGTGGCGCTCGAGCTTGACGGCGAAGGGGACGCGGGCGAGGAGCTCGTCCCGCGTGCCGAGGCGGTGCCAGGTGGCCATAGAAGGCTCCGAGAGAGGGCCGGGGAATAGTATCCCCCGGCATGGCCTCGGCCAGCCGACGCGACGCTACACATCGTAGATTTCCAGCCCGTATGCATCCAGTAATGGCGTTGCTGCTCGGGCTGGCGAGCGTCCAGGCCCCGGCGCCGCGGGACTACGGGCCCCGCGCCCTCTCGCCGTTCGCCGCGGCGAAGGCCCGCGCGCTGCTCCGTGACCGACTGCCCTGTCTCGGCTGCCACCAGCTGAACGGCGATGGCGGGCGGATCGGGCCCGATCTCTCGAACCTCGGGGCCCGACGCTCGCCGGCGTTCGTGCTCGGCATGATCCTCGATCCCGCCGCGACCCTGCCGGGGACAGGCATGCCGAAGACGCCGCTCTCCCGCTCGACCGCCGAGCTGATCGCTAGCTTCCTCGCCGGGGACGGGAAGACGGGGAACGGCGGGGCGAGCCCGGCTCCAGGGGCACCGCCGCGGAGCCCCACAACCACGCCGCAGGACGCCGCGGCGCTGTACGCGCGATACTGCGCGGCGTGCCATGGGGAGCGGGGCCGGGGAGATGGCTACAACGCCGAATTCCTCCCCGTGCCGCCCGCACCGCACGCCGACCGGGCATTCATGTCCCGCCGCACCGACGACCGGCTGTTCGACGGCATTTACGCCGGTGGCTACGTCCTCGGCGCCAGCGCCCGCATGCCGGCATTCGGTGAGACATTGAGCCGCGCGGAGATCCGCGGGCTGGTGCACTACCTGCGCGAACTGTGCCGCTGCCAGGGTCCCGCTTGGACGCGCGATCCCTCCCCCTCCCCCTCCGCTCCGTCGCGGTGAGGTCCGTCTGAGGCGGCGCTGGTGGTGGCTGGTCGCGATCGCGTCCTGCTCCTGCGAGGAGCGTGCTCGCCCGGGCGACCTCAGGATCGAGTTGCCACCGCCCCTGCGAGCCGCGGTGGTGGCGCCCGCGGTGCGCCCGGAAGATTTCGTGGGCGCGGAAGTCTGCGCGAGCTGTCACGCCCGGCAGTACGGGGCCTGGCGGGGCTCGACCCACGGCCGGGCCGGAGGGACGCCTGGTCCGCGCACAACCCTCCTCCCGTTCGATGGGACGCCGATCCGGTTTCGGGACGCCGTGGTGGCGCCGGTGGCCCGCGCAGACGGCTACGCGTTCCGCGTTTCCCAGACGGGGCGTCCCGCCGTCGTGCTCCCGGTCGCCGGTGTCGTCGGCGGCGGCCATATGGTCGGCGGCGGCACGCAAGGGTTCTTCACGCGCCATCCCGACGGCACGCTCCGGTTCCTCCCCTTCGAGATCCACCGGGGAGCGGCCGGGCTGACCTGGTTCTGCAACACCAACATGCGGTTGAACCGCGGCTGGCTCCCGATCACGCCGGACATGGCGCTGGCGGATTGCGGGGACTGGCCGCCCAGCCGTGTGCTGGGCGACGAACCGCGGTTCGCCAACTGCCAGGCGTGCCACGGGAGCCAGATTCGGGTGGCGTACGACGCCGGCGGCAGACGGTATGTGACCGGGTTCACGACGCTGGCCGTGAACTGCGAATCGTGTCACGGCCCAGGCCGGCAGCACGTGGCGCTCGCCCGGTCCGGCGGGCTCGGCGCGTCCGCAGACATCGGGATCCGCCCGCTCGGGACGTTGGCCAAGGATCAGGCGCTGGAGGTGTGCTTCCAGTGTCACGCGCTGAAGGACAACCTCGCTCCCGGGTATCTCCCCGGGAAACCGCTGCGCGAGCACTACGCGCTCAAGTTCCCGCAACTCGGGGACCGCCCGCTGCACGCCGACGGCCGGGTCCGGAGCTTCGCGTATCAGGAGAACCAGCTCTACAGCGACTGCTACCTGAACGGCGGCATGACCTGCACCGATTGCCACGAGCCCCACGCGCAGGGTTACCGCGACGCGGCGGGGCGCGCGCTGCCCGACCGCTTCAGCGACGGGCAGTGTCTCGGGTGTCACGCGAGCAAGGCGGAGTCGATCGAAGCGCACACGCATCACGCGCCGGGCTCGAGCGGAAGTCGTTGCGTATCGTGTCACATGCCGTACCTCCAAGAGCCGGAAGTCGGTCGCGCGATCCGGTACAGCCGCTCCGACCACACGGTGTCGATCCCGCGGCCCGCGTTCGACGCCGCGCTGGGCGTCGGGAGCGCCTGCCGTCAGTGCCATGCGGCCCGCGGGGAGGCCGACCTCGACGCGCAGGTGAGGACCTGGTACGGCGCGCTCAAGCCGCAGCCGGACATCGTCGCGCGGCTGGCGCGGGCCGGCGAGGTGACGGATCGCGCGCGGGCGGCCCGGCTGCTGCTCGATCCCGCGGCGCGGCACCCCATGGCCCAGTTCGCGGGGCTCGCCGAGTTCCTGGAGCGCTTCCTCGGTCCCGATCTGCCGGCGCTCGAAGCCGACGCGGTCGCGCGGCTCGAGCGACTCGCCGGGAGCGACGACCTCGACGTTCGGGCGCTGGCGCTGGCGAGCCTGCACCTCGCGCGCGGCGAGGTCCCGGCGGTGCGCCGCTTTCTGGCGAGCCGCCTCGCCGGGCTGGGAGCGGACGACGCCGCCGTCCGGCAGCGGTGGGTCATCGCCCTGGGCTACGTCGCCGACACCCGCCGCGGCCGGAGCGAGTTCCCCGCGGCGATCGCGACCTACCGCAAGGCGCTCGAGGTCCTCCCCGACGATCCCCGGCTCCTGTTCAACCTCGGGCTCGCCCAGGCGGGCGCCGGGGATCCCGCCGGGGCCGTCGCCCAGTACGGCCGCAGCGTGGCGCGGGACCCGATGCAGCCGCTGGTGCATTTGAACTGGGGGATCGCGTTGAAGGAGCAGGGCGACACGGCGGGCGCCATGGCCCAGTTCCGACGCGCCCTCGAGCTCAACCCGCGGGAACCGCTCGCCCACTTCAACCTCGGCAACGTGTTTCTCGCCCGGAACCAGCCGGCCGCGGCGATCCCGTTCTACCGGGAGGCGGTGGCGCTCGATCCCGCGCTGGCGCCCGGGTACTTCTACCTCGCCCGCTGCTACATCCTCGCCGGCGACTACGCGCGCGCTCTGGCCGCGGTGCGCCGGGGGCTCGAGTTCGACCGGGAGAACGCCGAAGCGCAGGAGATGCTGGTCCGGCTCGAGCGGGCGGTGCGTGGGAGAGGGGGAGGGGGTGGGCGATGAGCACCGGCCGTGCTCGGGCGGCTGTCGGACCGCGTGGGCCGGCGGCCGGTGCTGCTGGTGACGATTCTATTCAGTTGCGCGGGGTACCTGATCTTCGCATTCGCGGGCTCGTACCCGGTGCTGTTCGTCGCCCGACTGATCTCCGGGTTCGCCGCCGGCAACATCTCGGCGGCGCAGGCGTACATCGCGGACGTCACCCCGGCGGCCGATCGCTCGCGGGCCATGGGCCTGATCGGAGTGGCGTTCGGCCTGGGGTTCACGCTAGGCCCGGGACTCGGCGGGTTGAGCGCGCACTACGGCGGCCCCACGGCGCCCGGGCTCGTGGCCGCGGCGCTGTCCCTCGTGAACTTCGGCTCGGTCTACCTGATCCTGCCCGAATCGCTCGGCCTCGAGCACCGGGTCGGGCGCAGCCTGTTCGACCTGGGCCACCTGCGGGACGCGCTGGCGCGGCGCCGGCTGCGGCCCCTCATGCTCATCTGGCTCATCGTGCCATTTGCGTTCGCGGGCTACACGGTGGCCCTGCCGCTCTACACGGGTGCGGCGTTCGGCTGGCGTGAGCGGGAGCTCGGCAGCTTCTTCACCCTGGTCGGTATCACGGCGGCCACCGTCCAGGGGTACGTGTTCGGACAACTGGCGAAGCGCGTGCCCGACCGCACGCTCGTTGTCGTGGGGACCTTCGGGATGGTGCTGGGGATCGGCGTGGTGCCATTCCTGGGCAGCGCGGCCTCGATCTACGGCTGGACGATCCTCTTGGCCTTTTCGAACAGCATCATGGCGCCGGCCACGAGCGGCCTGATCTCCAAGATCGCCGGCCCGACGGAGCAGGGGGCGATCCTGGGAGCGGCTCAGGCGTTCGGCGCGCTGGGCCGTTTTGCGGGCCCCGAGGCCGTGGGCGGGATGTACGACGGGTTCGGCTCCACGGCCGCGTTCCTGGGCGCCGCCCTGGTCATGGTGGTGGCGGGCCTGGCTTCCCTACAGATCGAGCCTCCAACCGTAAGTAAGGCTCCTGCAACGGGTCCGGGGCCTGGTGAGGGAGATCACGCCGGGGCGCCTTAACAGGGGTTAGGGTTGTTCGTCGAAGGTCCAGACCGCCATCTTTGGAGCAACCCATGCGGATGAAACTCGCGGGCGCGCTCAGCGCCGCCCTCATCATCGCCGGATGTACCCAGGACCCCACGGCGCCGAGCGACGAGCTGGTCCTGGCGCAGCAGGCCCAGGACATCGCTCGGGACGTCGCCACCACGACCGAAACCAGCCATGAAAGCTGGCTGCGCCGCCTGTTCGAGGCGCTGCGCAACACGGACGACCCCGAAGCGCAGGCGTGCCTCGCGGAAGCCCGCGAGCTGCGCCAGCAGGCGCGCGCGGCCTTCGAGGCTGGCGATCGCGAGTTGGCGCGCCAGCTGCTGCATCAATCGTTCCTCAAGGTGCTGTGCGCAGTGGTCGAGGTCTTCCCCGACGCGCCCGAGCGGACCGGGCTCGCCGTGGACCAGGCGCTCGTCCGGATCGAGCAGCGGCTGGGCGACCGCGATGCCCCGCGCATCCGCCGCATTCTGGCGCACGTGAAGGAGCTGCGGGCCCAGGCCGACCAGGCGCTGGCCGCGGGGAACAAGGTCGAGGCGTTGGCGCTGAACCTCCGGGCCATCCAGATCCTGCACTGGCTGGTGAACCATATCCGCGAACGGCACGACGATCACGATCGCGTGGCCGACACGGAGATGGAAGGCGTGAGCTGGTAGCTCACAGGACGAGCAACACCTAGACGCACAGACGCACCGTTGGTTGAGGTCAGCAGGGGTCGGGAAAGGCCATTCCCGGCCCCTGTTCGCTGCCGGTAGCCTAGCCACCCTCTCGCGCTCCCCTCATATTCCCGGTCCCCGATGCAGGAGTCCCCGCGCCAATGCGCGTGTACAAGACACCGGAGATCCGCAACGTGGCGGTCGTCGGCCACGGCGCGAGCGGGAAGACCTCTCTGGTCGACGCCCTCGCGTTCGTGGCCGGCACGAGCAAGCGCCACGGGTCGGTCAAGGACGGCACCGCGCTCACCGATTACACCCCCGACGAAATCGAACGCAAGTACTCCATCAACCTGGCTCTCGCCGTGGCCGAGTGGATGGACACGAAGATCAACCTGATCGACACGCCGGGCTATCTCGACTTCACGGGAGACGCGCTGGCCGGCGTCCACGCGGCGGACGGGGCCGTCGTGGTGGTCTCGGCGACCGGTGGGGTCGAGGTGGGCACGGAGAAGATGTGGGACTACTGCGAGGACCGGGCCGTGCCGCGCCTGTTCTTCGTCTCCCTCATGGATAAGGAGCACGCGGACTTCGAGCGGGTCTTCTCCCAGGTGAAGGACCGGCTTACCCCCAAAGTGATCCCGGTGGAGATCCCGGTCGGCGAAGGGCCGGAGTTCCACGGGATCATCAACCTGTTTTCGAAGCAGTGCCACTTGTACAAGAAGGGGACCAAGGCGGGGGAGTATGAGGAAGTCGACGTGCCGGCGGAGTATCGGGGCCGCTTCGAGAAGTACTCGCAGGAGCTGATCGAGAGCATCGCCGCTACGGACGACACGCTGCTCGAGCGCTACCTCGGGGGCGAGGAGATCGGCCGGGACGAGGCGGTCGCCGCGATGAAAGCGGGGATGCTCCGCGGCGAGCTGTTCCCGCTGTTCTGCGGAGCCGCCGAGCTCACCTACGGGACGCGCGCGCTGCTGAGCAAGATGGTCGAGCTGTTCCCGGCGCCGTCCGAGCGGCCGCTGGTCGACGCGCAGAAGTGGGGCAGCGCCGAACGGCTCTCGCTCGCGGCCGACGACCGGGGGGGGGGGGGGCCCTTCGTGGCACAGGTGTTCAAGACCGTGTCCGAGCCGCACGTGGGGGACGTCACCTGCTTCCGGATCTACTCGGGCACCGTGAAAAGCGGCCAGGACGTCTACAACGCCCCGCGCAACGCGACGGAGAAGCTCAACCACCTGTGCGTGGCGGTGGGGAAGGAGCGCACCGAGATCGCCGAGCTGCACGCGGGGGACATCGGGTGCGTGGCGAAGCTGCGCGACACGCACACCAACGACACGTTGTCGACCAAGGAGAACCCGATCGTCCTCCCGAAGATCCCGTTCCCCGAGCCGGTCATCACGGTGGCGATCGAGGTGAAGCAACGGGGCGAGGAGGAGAAGCTCTCGAACGGCCTGCACAAGCTGCACGAAGAGGACCCCACGTTTCACCACGAGTACAACGGCGAGCTGGGGCAGACGCTCATCCGGGGGCTCGGCGAGCGGCATCTCGAGATCGTGGTGGGCCGGCTCGCCCGCAAGTTCGGCGTGCACGCCCAGCTCGTGAAGCCGAAGATCGCCTACCGCGAGACGTTCCGCAGCAAGGCCGAGGGGCAGGGCAAGCACAAGAAGCAGACGGGCGGGCGGGGGCAGTATGGCGACTGCTGGATCCGCGTGGCGCCGCTGCCCCGCGGGTCGGGGTTCGTGTTCGACGACCAGATCGTGGGCGGCGTGATTCCCCGGCAGTACATCCCGGCGGTGGAGCGGGGGGTCGTGGAGGCCGCGCACCGCGGCCCGGTGGCGGGGTATCCGGTGGTCGACTTCAAGGTCGAGCTGTACGACGGCTCCTACCACGACGTCGACTCGAATGAGATGTCGTTCAAGATGGCCGGGATCCTGGCCTTCCGGAACGTGACGCCCAACGCCAAGCCCGTGCTGCTCGAGCCGATCCTGGAGCTCGAGGTGTGGACGCCGGACGACTATCAGGGCGCGGTGATGGGCGACATCTCCTCCCGCCGTGGCCAGATCCTCGGCACCGAGCCCGACGGCAAGCTGACCAAGGTCCGTGCCCTGGTGCCGGAGGCGGAGCTCGACCGCTACGCCACGAGCCTGCACTCGATTACGCACGGCCGCGGAACCTACCGCCAGAAGTTCCATATCTATCAGGAAGTGCCGCCCGACGTGGTGCACAAGATCGTGGAGACGCGGAAAAAGGAGTTGGAGGAAGCGAAGAAAGACTAAGGAGGAGCCCGATGAGAGCGACGACCCTCTGCACCGTCCTCGCGGCGGTGGCGGCGTGCCAGCCGGTGGAGCGACGGGCGGCCCAGCCGGTGGACACGGCGGCGGTCGCGTCCGACTCCGCCCCGCCCGCCTCCGCCGCTCCGGTCCCGGGACCAAGCGGCCCGGCCGCCACGAAGGTCGCCACGGTGCAGGGATTCCTCACGCCGGAATCCGCGCTGCACGACACGCTCCAGGACGTCTATTTCGTCTCCAATATCAACGGCGGTCCGACCGCGAAGGACAACAACGGCTTCATCAGCCGGGTGAAGCCGGACGGCGCGGTCGAGAACCTCAAGTTTATCGAGGGCGGGCGCAACGGGGTCACCCTGAACGCGCCGAAAGGCCTGGCGCTGCAGGGCGACACCCTGTGGGTCACCGACATCGACGTCGTGCGCGCGTTCAACGCGCGGACCGGGGCCCCGGTGGACAGCGTGAGCCTGAGCGCGCAGGGAGCGATCTTCCTCAACGACCTCGTCGTCGCCCAGACCGGCGCGCTCTATATCACCGACACCGCCATCCGGTTCGACGACGTGGGCAACATGCTGCACCCTGGCCCCGATCGGATCTTCCGCATCGGTCCGGATCGGGCGGTGACCGTGGCCGTGCGGGGCGACACCCTCGGCCGGCCGAACGGCATCGCGGTGGACGCCGCGGGCAGGCGCTTCATTATCGTGTCGTTCGGGGCGAAGTCGGTATTCGCGTGGAAGCCGGGCGATCGGGCGCCGAGCGTGATCGCCAAGGGCGCGGGTCAGTTCGATGGCGTGGAGATCGCCGACGGCAAACTGCTCGTGTCGAGCTGGGCGGACTCGAGCGTCACGCGGTTCGACGGCGCCCAGGGGACGAAGCTGATCAGCGGGGTGCCCAGCCCGGCGGACATCGGCTACGACGCGAAGCGGAAGCGGGTGCTGATTCCGGTGTTCACGGGCAACCGGCTGGAGGTGTGGCAGCTGCCTTGACCGCTATCCCGTGAGAACCGGCTCCTCCACCGGCTGCTTGTAGACGTACCGCTGCCCGGCGTAGTTCCGCAGCACGACGGCGTCGTCGGTGACGGATTCCACGTACTCGGGGAGCAGCGGGATCTTGCCCCCGCCGCCCGGGGCGTCGATCACGAAGTGCGGCACGGCGAGCCCCGAGGTCCAGCCGCGCAGCGCCTTGATGATCTCGAGGCCCTTCTCCACGGTCGTGCGGAAGTGCTCGGCCCCGGCCACCTGGTCGCATTGGTAGATGTAGTAGGGGCGCACGCGCGCGGCGAGCAGCTTCTGCATCAATGCCTTCATCACCTCGACGTCGTCGTTCACGCCCCTGAGCAGCACCGTCTGGCAGCCGAGCGGGATCCCGGCGTCGGCCAGCCTCCCCAGCGCCCGGACCGCGGCCGGCGTCAGCTCGTCGGGGTGGTTGAAGTGGGTGTTGATGTAGAGCGGGTGGTAGCGCCGCAGGACGTCGCACAGCTCGGGCGTGATCCGCTCGGGGAGGTGGCAGGGAATGCGGCTGCCGATCCGAATGATCTCGAGGTGGGGGATCGCGCGGAGGCGTCGCAGGATTTCGTCGATCCGCCGGTCGGAGAGCAGCAGCGGGTCGCCGCCCGACAGGATCACGTCGCGGATCTCGCGGTGCTCCTCGAGATAGCGGAACGCCGAGTCGAGCTGCGCCAGCGGGATCTTTCCGGGATCGCCCACCTTGCGCCGCCGCGTGCAGAAGCGGCAATAGGAGGCGCACACCGGTGAGACCAG
This sequence comes from Gemmatimonadales bacterium, assembly GCA_050732995.1. GTDB lineage: Bacteria > Gemmatimonadota > Gemmatimonadetes > Gemmatimonadales > GWC2-71-9 > JBOHSA01. The sequence continues at coordinate 14,347 of JBOHSA010000104.1, forward strand.
GAACAGCGCCCGGTCGGGGTAGCGGTGGGTGATGTTGGGCACCGGCGAGTCGGCGTCTTCGTTCAGCGAATCCACCAGCCCATCCCGGACCTCGAGCTCCTGCACCGTAGGGACGTACTGGCGCCAGATCGGGTCGTCCGGTGATTGGATCAAGTCGACCATCGCCGGCGAGATCCGAAACTCGAAGTTCTCGGCCGCCAGCCGGAGGCGGTCGAGGTCCGGGAAGCGCTCGGGCCCGAACCGCGCCGCCAGCGCCTCGAGGGACGCGATGCTCTTCCTACGAAGCAGTTCCTGCCAGGACTCCATGCGTCAGGTCCTCGGTGTAGAGCACCAGGTCGTCGCCGGGCGCGTAATACCCCGGAATGGTCGCCGCCCTGGTGAAGCCGCGCCGCTGATAAAACGCGCGGGTCGCGGCGTAGTCGGGGCGCGACGACGTCTCCACGACGATCAGCCGGGCGCCGTCCGCCAGGAGCCGGCGCTCGACTTCCCCGAGCAGCGCGGCCCCGACGCCGGTGCGCTGCCGGGCCGGATCCACCACGAGCCAGTAGAGGTCGTTCGTCCCTTCGGTGCCCGGCGTCGGGCCCCAACAGGCGTACCCCACGAGCTCGTCGCCGGCATAGGCGCCGACGAAGCGGTAGTCGTCCTCGCCGGCGAGCGCCTCGTCCAGCAGCTCGACCGCGGTGGCCACCTCGGCGTCGCGGAAGACGCCCGTGGCCCGGGTCAGCGCCTCAAGCCGTGCGCGTTGCGCGCGGCCGACGGGGCGCAGCGAACAGGTCACGGGCGGCCCTGGCACCCTGGGCCTCGCGCAGCGCCACCTCGGCGATCCGCCGCACGAGTTCCGGGTAGTCCCAGCCGGCCGCTCGCCCCATGCGCGACAGGCCGGCGTCGTCGTTCAGGTCGGGGTTCGGGTTCACTTCCAGCAACCAGGCCTGCCCGGCGTCGTCCACCCGCAGGTCCACGCGGCCGTACCCGTCCCCGCGCAGCGTCCGCCACGCCGCCTCGGCGACCCGGGTCAGCCGATCGGCGAGCCGCTGGGGAACGGTCGGGGGACAAATCGGCACGCTCCCGAGATCCTCGGGTGAGCCGGCGTGCCACTTCGCCGCATAGGTCAGAATCGGCCAGCTGCCCTCCGGCATCCCGGCGAAGTCGATCTCCGAGATGGGGAGCGTGCGGGTGCCGACGAAGCCGACGTTGAATTCGCGTCCCGGGACGTACGCCTGCACCATGACTTCGTCGAACTGCTCGGTCATCGCCGCGACCCGGGCGCGCAGCGCCTTGCGGTCGGTCACGATGGAGGTCCGATCGAGGCCCGCGCTGGCGTCCTCCGCGGCGGGCTTCACGATGGCGGGCAGCGGGAAATCCTCCTCGATCTTCCCCTGGGCGACGCTCCACCGGGGGATCGGGAGACCGGCCTGCTGGAGGATGGCGTTGGCGATCGGCTTGCGGCGGCAGACGGCGAGCGTCCACAGGCCGCACCCCGTGTAGGGGATGCCCGCGAACTCGAGCGTGCCGACCACGTGCTCTTCCCACTGGGAGACGCCGTGGACCCCCTCGCACAGGTTGAACACGAGGTCCGCCTTGCGACAGGCGTCGAACCACCGCATGTCGTGCCGCACCGGCACTTTCCGGACGTCGTGGCCCAGGGCGCCGAAGATCCGGGCGATCTCGTTCACAGCCCGTAGCACCCCGGCGATGTCCTCGGGCGTCCAGTCGTCGGCCCCGGGATCGTACAGGACGACGAGCTTCACGCCAGCGCCTCCACCGGGCGGAGCTGGCCCGGCGCCGGAGACAGCCGGCGCACACGGAGCTCGGCGCGGGTCAGCCGTCGCCACGCGATGCGGACGACGTCCTGGATCAGCTCGTCGTAGGTCAGGCCCGCTGCGCGTGCGGCCTTCGGGAAGCACGAGTTCATCGCCGGGTCGGGAATGATCCCGGGCAGGGGGTTCAGCTCGACGATGTTGGGAACCCCGAAGCGATCGACCCGCACGTCCACCCGGCACCAATCGCGGCAGCCGAGGACGTGGTAGGAGTCGAGTGCGACGCGCTCGATCTCGCGGCTCAACGCGGGCGGGGCCTGGGCCGGGCACTGGAAGATGGCCAGGGGCCGCTCGGGCGTGTCCCACACCCACTTCGCCTCATAGCCGTAGACCGGCGTTGCGCCGGCGGGCAACGTGCTGAAGTCGAATCCGATCACCGGCAGGCAATGCGCCTCGGCGTCGTTGCCCATGATGGCCACGGTGAACTCGGGCCCGGGGAGATACGTCTCGACGAGGACCGGCTGGGCGTAGTGCTCCAGGAGGAAGAGCGTGCGCTCGCGCAGCTGCCCGACGTGCTCGCACAAGTTGTTGTCGAATATCCCCTTACCAGACCCCTCCGCGACCGGTTTGACGAACAGCGGGTAGGGGAGACTCACCCGTTCGATGTCCGACGCCCGCTCGATGAGGCTGAACGGGGCGGTGGGGACGCCGCGGTAGGCGAGGATCTCTTTGGTGCGGCCCTTGTGCAGCGACAGCGCGAGTGTGAGCGGGTCGCTGCCGGTGTATGGGATGCCGAGGTACTCGCAGATCGCGGGAACGTGGGACTCGCGGTTCAGCCCGTGGAGCCCCTCCGCCATGTTGAAGACGATGTCGGGCTGCGCGAGGGCGAGTTTCTGGGGGAAGAGCGCGTCGGCTTCGAGGCGGACGACTCTGCCGAAGAACCCGAGAGCCTGCTCCACCGCGCTGATGGTGGATGGGTCGTCCCACTCGGCGTAGACGTCGCTGCTCCTCGCAGGCTCGTCGAGCGAGCGGCCCGGATCGGGTTTCTCGTTGTACGCGAGACCGATGCGCATGTGGTCTCGGGCTACCTCCTACAAAAAAGGCCGCTGAGTCGGGCGGTCTGGACGACTGCAACGTGCTGTCGCGTATCACAATACGAAAAGCGCGCGCGATGCGCAATAGGGAAAAACAAAAATTGCGTGGGGTGTCGTGAGTGGTGTGTGGGGCCGACTCCCCACCACGCGGTCGTCAGACTTTGTGGTAGGCGATGCGCGCGGCTTCTTGTCGATCGTCGGCGACGTAGATCTCGAAATCGGAGAAGAGCGATCCGGCTTCCCGTTGCAGCGCGCGCAGGCAGGCGACGGCCATGCGCCGGATCTCGAGCTCCGCGCCCTCCGACGTGCGCAGCTCGAGCATCGTGCGCCACGCGCGCGCGTTGCCCGACACGACGATCTTCACCTCGGTCGCGTTGGGCAGGACGCTGCGGGCCGCCTCGCGCGCCACCTTCCGGCGGTGCACCTTGTCGGTGACCCAGGCGTAGCGCTCCATCAATCCCTCGACGGCGCGCACGTAGGCGGCTTGCGCCGCCTCCACCTGGCGGGCCCACTCCGCTTCGAGCCCGGGCTCGCCCAGGACGGCGGGCGGCATGACGAACGCCGCGTGGGACTCGTCCACGTAGCGCTGGGAGAGTTGCGAGTAGCCGAAGCCCGCCCGATGGCGCACCAGCTCGTGCGAGCAGGAGCGCGAGATCCCCTCGATCAGGAGCACGTAGACCGAGTGCTCGAGCACCGAGCCGTGCCCCTGCTTCTTGATGTTCTCGATGTAGTCGGCGGTGGTCCGGTTCGCCGGGTTGTGCTGGCTCATGTAGCACAGGCGGCCGGCGTATTCGGCGAGCCGCTCGCCCGGTGTCGCCGCGCCCTTCCACTGCACGGGCAGGTGGCTGGGCTCGAGGAACTCGGGGCGGGCGATGAGCGTGACGCGCGGGTCGCGGAAGACTTCCATGGAGTCGGGTGTCAGGTGTCGGGTGTCGGGGACTGCCGGGCCAGTTCTGGTTTCGGAACGCCCCACCCCGCGGTGCGCTCGGTCTCGCGCAGGCGGTGGGCGATGTCGTCGGGAATCGGGGCCGCGTCCCCGCCGACCTTCAGCTCGGCGAGCGGTGCCCAATCGGCCGCGGGAATAATAACACCCGGGTTCAGGATGCCCAGCGGGTCGTAGGCGCGCTTGAGCTCGCGGAACGCCGCCATCAGCTCCGGCCCGTAGAACCGCTCCCCGAGCCCCGCGCGCAGCCGGCCGTCCCCGTGCTCTCCACTCGGCGTCCCCCCGAGCCGGACTTGCAGCGCGGTGACGTCGTCCAGGAGCGCCGCGAGCACCCGCTGCCCCTCCCTGCGCCAGCCGGGCTCCGTCACATCCGGCAGGGCGTTGACGTGCAGGTGGCCGTCGCCCGCGTGGCCGAAGGCGGCCACGGGGATCCCCTGGCGCGCGGCGGCCCGCCGAATCTCCCGGATGTAGTCGGCGAGCCGGTCCACGGGCACGCACCCGTCCTCGATCACCTGGAGCGACCGCCGCTTGGCCGGCAGCCGCGCCAGCGCGGGGCTCGCCATGCGTCGCACCGCCCAGAGCTGCTCCAACCCGGCACGGTCGACCGCCGTCTCGACGTGATCCGCCGGCGCGCGCAGGCCGCGGACGGCGTCGCCCACCGCACCCCGGGCGGCGGCGGCCGTGTCCCGCTCGAATTCGACCAGCAGCAACCCCTCGAGACCCTTGGGGACCTCCCCGCCGGCCTCCGCCACGAAGGCAAGGAGGGTGCGATCGAGCAGCTCGAGCGCCGACGGCTCCAGCGCGAGGAGGAACGGCACGGCCTCCGCGAGCGCGTCGAGGTCCCGGAAGCCGAGGGCGGCCCCCGCGAGCGCCGGCGGGATGGGATCGAGCCGCCACTCGACCGCGGTGACCACCGCGAGGGTGCCTTCCGAGCCGATCAGCAGGTCGAGCTCGTCGCCCGAGGCGGCGCAGGCATCGAGCGCGTAGCCGCTTGAGTTCTTGCGCGTTCGGGGGAATCGCTGGGCGACCTGGTGCCGGGTGTCGGGGGTGAGGCGCCAGGGCCCGGCGCCGCCTCCCCGCCGGATCGTGCGGGCTTCCCCGTCGGCGGCCACGACTTCGATCGCCTCCACCCACCGCCGCACGCTGCCGTAGCGCACCGACCGGGGACCGGCGGCGTTGGTCGAGACCATCCCGCCGCACGTGGCGAAGGCGCCGGACGAGGGATCGGGCGGCAACCGGAGGCCGAAGGGGCGCGCGGCTTCGCTCACCTGGGCCCACGTGGTCGCGGCCCCGGCGCGGGCGCGGCGCCGCGCGGGCTCGATCGTGACGCCGCCCAGCTCCCGTCCCCGGCTCAGGTCGACAATGACGCCGCGGCCGACGTTGCCGCCGGGCATCCCGCTGCCCGCGCCGCGGGGGACGAGCGGCGTTCCGGTCGCGGCCGCCCAGCGCAGCACCTGTTGCAGATCGGAAACGCTGTGCGGCAGTGCCACCGCCTCGGGCAGGATGCGATAGATGCCGGCCGCCTCGGCATAGGCGGCGCGGACGCGCGGGTCGGTGAGGAGCGTGGGCGGCTGAGGGAGGGGCACGATCCGGGTGTCGGGTGTCTGGTGTCCGGAACATACCACGCACCACTCACCACACACCACGCAGGTTGCGTTCCGCTTGACATCGTCCGCACGCCGCGTGAAGCTTCCCGGCGATGGCGACCTCCGCACCTCCGGCTCCGCCCCCCCCCGCTCGCCCGGGGGCGCAGCGCGCTCAGCTGATCCACATCGAGACCGATCGTCGGCTCGGCCATGAATGGGACGAGTGGGACGGCCGGCCCCTGCCGGGCAACGGCGATTTCTCGGCGCCGCCGGGGGTGTTCTTCCGGTACGCGGCCCTGGCGCTCGCCGCGGCGTTCGGCGCCGCCGCCGCCCTCCTCTTCCTGCTGGCGCCCCGGCTGGCCACGCTGTGGGCCCGCCTACCGGCGCTCCTGGGGCTCGGCCTGGGGGCGGCCGTGGCCGTGGCGTGGGTGTGGCTCGCCCTGCTCGCCGCTTCCTTCTATGGCGGCGTCGGCCTGCTGCCCGAACGGCTGCTCGAGCGCGGGCCCTACCTCCGGCTCATGAGCCTCACGTCGCTCCTGTCCCGGGTCACCGGCCGGCGCGACTGGGTGGAGCACGCCGCGATCGACGTGTACAACACGCTCGCCGTGCGCCGGGGCCGTATCGTAGGGCAGGGTGAGCTGCTGGTGCTCATTCCGCGTTGCCTCTCCAAACAGGCGCTGGACGGCGTGCTCGACATCGCGGGCCGCTACCACGTGCCCGTGTTCGTGGCGACGCGGGGGCAGCTCGCCCGGCGGGTGATCCGCGAGCGGCGGCCGCGCGCGGTGGTCGCGGTGGCGTGCGAGCGCGATATGATGACCGGCCTGCGCGACGTGGCCGGCAAACTCCCCGTGCTCGGTCTGACGATGCAGCTGCCCAACGGCCCTTGCCGGGACGCGTCGGTGGATCTGCGGGTGATGGAAGACTGGGTGAAAGGGTGGGTGGGGGGAGGAGGGGGGGGGGGGGCCCGCGCCTAGCCGCCGAACTTCCGCTGCATCGCCTCCAGTAGTCGCTCCGCGATCTTGTACCCTTCGTGCTCCGGCGGCGGGATCAGCTCCAGGTCCCGCGGGGCACGCGACGCGTCAGAGAACGGGCGGTACACCGGCTCGATCGTGAGCCGGAACTTGCCCTGCGCGTCGGCATCCGCCCAGCAGCGGATCTTGATCGTGGCGTCGAGGTGCGGCGTGCCCCGGGACCGGTGCGTGCGTACGTCGTACCAGTCCGTCTCGAGGTAGCCGTCCCCCGCGTGCGCGAACGCGACGCGCACACTCTCCGCCTGGAGCCACGCCGAGATCTCGGGAATGACGGCCGCGGGCCGGCCGGCGAGCACGCTGGAGAGGGCCTGCGGGAACGGGCGGAACGCCGGCCGCGTGCTTCCCGGGGCGCAGGCGGCGAGGAAGCATACGGGAAGCAGGGCAGGCGGCAGGCGGACCATCAGTGCGAGTGCGCCTTTGTCCCCGGCCCGTGCACATGGCCGGCTGGTGCCGCCGTGTCGGCGGGGGAGGAGGGGGGGGGGGCCGCCGTGTCGGCCGGCCGGACGATGCCGCGGTCGACCATCTCGGCCTTCAGGTGCTCGTTCGTGACGCCCGCGGCGTGCTCGAACACCGCGCGCCCGCCGGCGGCGGCCGTGGCGAGGAGGAGCCCCAGTCCCACGAGACTCAGCGCGCGCAGCCCCCATTCCTCGAGCGGCCGGAGCCCGCCCCGGCGCCACAGCTTCCACAGGAGCACGAGGGTGAAGGCGATCATGGTGTACAGCGCCAGATCCTCGTGGCGCTCCATGATCTCGTGGATCGCCTCGCCGTGGTCGATGCTCTCCTCCGCCCGCTCGCCGGCGAGGTAGGCCGCCCACCCCCCAACGACGCCGGCCCAGAGCGCCCACAGCCCGGCCGCCCGGACCGTCTCGCGCTTCAGGAGCCAGCCGCCGAGGTCGAACAGCACGGCCACGAGCAGTAGCGCGGCGGGCAGGTCGTTCAGGGCCGCGTGGATCTTCGCCCAGGTGTAGTCACCCATGAAAACCTCGGTGCCTGGTGAGGGGTGAGCGGTGCGTGGGCGTCACAACCCGAGGTTGGACACGACCGGCGGGGTCTTGGCGTAGTCGTAGAAGCCCTTCCCGCTCTTCTTGCCGTACATCCCCACCAGGACCATCCGCTTGAGCAAGGGCGGCGAGGCGTATTTCGCCTCGCGGTATTCCCCGAACATGATCTCGGCGATCTTGTAGGTCGTATCCAGGCCCACGAAGTCGAGCAATGTGAGCGGGCCCATCGGGTAGCCGCAGCCGAGCTGCATCGCCTTGTCGATGTCCGTCACACTTCCCACGCCGTGCTCGACAGCTCGGATGGCATCCAGCAGATAGGGGATGAGGAGCAGGTTGACGATGAAGCCCGAGGTGTCCTTGGCCGCCACCGGCTCCTTGCCGAGCGACTTGGCGAACGCGAAGGCGCGCCGGAAGGCCTCCTCCGACGTCGTGACCGTCCGCACCACCTCGACGAGGGCCATCAGGGGCACGGGGTTGAAGAAATGCAGGCCGAGGAAGCGATCGGCCCGCTTGGTGGCGGCGGCCATGGCGGCGATGGTGAGACTCGACGTGTTGGAGGCGAAGAGCGTGGCCGGAGGGCACAGGGCGTCCAATTCTTTCCACAGGGCGTTCTTGAGCTGCAGATCTTCCGTGACGGCTTCGATCACGATGTCGCAGCTCTTGAGGTCCGCGGTCGTGGTCGTGAACCCGAGGCGCTTGAGCGCGGCGTCGCGGTCGGCCGGCGGGACCTTGCCCTTCTCCACGAGCTTGGCGAGCGATTTCTCGATTCCCGCCTTGCCCCGGTCCAGGACGTCCGTCGCCACGTCGCGCACCAGCGTTTCGTAGCGGGCCGTTGCGGCCACCTGCGCGATGCCGCTGCCCATCAGCCCACACCCCAGCACCCCCACCCGCTTGATGTCGGTCATGGCTCCTCAGATCTGGAAGGTTCTGCGGATTTCCTCGGCCATGCGGACGAAGGCGTTGGCGCGGGGCCCCCCTCCCCCACCCGCCCCGAGCTGATGCTCGGGCCGGATGTCGCCGCGCTCCAGGCGGTCGAGCGTCTGCTCGAACGCGAGCTGGATGCGCCCGTTTTCACGGCGGTGGCTGCGCGCCACCCACACCCCGCCGGTCGTCAGCCCGAGCCCGGGCACGAGGGCGATGACGTCGGCCGCCGGCAGCGGCGTGCCCAACCCCAGGAGGACGGCGCTGATCAGGACACCGGCCGCCGCCATGACGCCGCCGTTCGTGAGCCGGCTGGCGCGTTGCTGGCGGACGTCGGCCTCGAGTCGCACGTGACAGAACCCCGGCTCGAGCTGGGTGACCTGGGTGCTCACTTCCAGCGCCCGGGCCAGGGCGTAGCGGCGGCCGCCGCCCAGCGCCCGCTGGATGGACGCGAACGCGCCGGCTTTGGGTTCCCAGGTGGTGCGGTCGGGAAAGCGGCGCTTCGGCTGGAGCAGCTCTTGTTCTTCCATCCACCGGCCGAGGGCCCGCTCCACCGCCGCGCGATCGCCCGGCACGACGCGGTGGCTCGCGACCGTCCCGGGCCCCGCGAGCCAGCCCCAGGGTCCGGTCGGCGGGGCGACGGCCGTCCGCGTCTGCTCCTCGACGAGGGCCTGCTTCAGGTAGCGGGCGGGGATGCCCACGTCCTGGCCCAGCGCCAGGACTTCGGCCTGGGTCAGTCCGTCGCCGATGTCCCGCTCGCCGGTCTGCAGCTCCGCCGCGCGCCGGATGATCCGGTCGAGCGCCTCGCGGCTGATCAGCTCATCGGCCATCTAGGCCTTGACCCGGTCCTCTTTCCGTCCGACGGGGAACGACTCTCCCGACGCCTTCTGGGGCAGGGCGGGCGTCGAGGTCGCGGGCGCGGCCTCCTTGCGGCCCATGGTCTCGAGGAACCCCCGAAAGAAATCGATGGGGATCGGGAAGAACGTCGTCGAGTTGTTCTCGGACGAGATCTCGGTCACGGTCTGGAGGTAGCGGAGCTGGATCGCCACGGGCTCGGCCCCGATCACGTGGGCCGCCATCGCCAGCTTCTCCGACGCTTGCAGCTCGCCCTCGGCGTTGATGACCTTAGCCCGCCGCTCCCGCTCGGCCTCCGCTTGCCGCGCCATCGCGCGCTTCATCTCGGGGGGCAGATCCACGTCTTTCACCTCGACCGCCCCCACCTCCACGCCCCAGTCCTCGGTGCGCTTGTCGATGATCTCCTTCAGAATGGCATTGATCTTGTCACGGTTGGCCAGCAGCTCGTCGAGCTGCGTCTCGCCCAGCACCGAGCGCAGGGTCGTCTGCGCCAGCTGGCTCGTGGCGTACAGATAGTTCTCGACGCCGATCACCGCCTTCACAGGGTCCTTCGCCCGCATGTAGAGCACGGCGTTGACTTTAAGAGAGATGTTGTCGCGCGTGATGACGTCTTGCGGCGGGATATCCATGGCCAGCACGCGGAGCGACACCTTCTGCATCTTGCTGAGGATGGGGGGCAGGAAGATGAGTCCCGGGCCCTTGGCGCCCCAGGAACGGCCGAGGAAGAAATACACCCCGCGCTCGTACTCGCGCAGCACGCGCAGCCCGCTCACGAGGTAGAGGGCGACGACGGCGAGTCCGGTGAGCAGCAGGTCCATGTCGCCTCCTCAGGCGGGGTAGGCTTCGACGATGACGGCGGCGCCCTGGCCGCCCCCGATGCAGGCGGACCCCAGCCCGTAGCGCCGCTTCGCGCGCCCCAGCGCGTGGAGCAGGTGGATCGTGATCCGGGTGCCGCTCGCCGCCAGGGGGTGACCGATGGCGATCGCTCCGCCGTGCACGTTGGTCCGGGCGCGATCGAGCCCGAGCTCCTTCTCCACCGCCAGGTACTGCGGCGCGAACGCCTCGTTCACCTCGACGAGATCCATCTGCTCGAGTTTCAGGCCGGCCTTCTGGAGTGCCTTGCGGGCGGCGGGCGCCGGGCCGATGCCCATGTACTTCGGCTCGACCCCCGCCACCGCCCACGCGACCAGGCGGCCCAGCGGCTTCAGGCCGTGGGCCTTGGCGTACTCCGCGCTCGCGATCACGGTCGCGGCCGCCCCGTCGCAGATCCCGGAGGCGTTGCCGGCCGTCACCAGTCCGTCCTTCTTGAAGTAGGGCTTCAGGCCGAGCAGCGCGTCGAGCGTCGTCTCCGGCCGCATGTGCTCGTCCGCGCGGAACTCGACTTCCTTACCCTTGACCTTGACCGGTACCGGAACGACTTCGTCCTGGAACACGCAGTCGTCCCAGGCCTTCTTCGCGCGCTGCTGCGAGGCGAGGGCGACTTCATCCACTTCCTTGCGCGTGAGCCGGTACTTCTCGGCCAGGTTTTCGGCGGTCTCGGCCATGGACAGGCCGCACTGCGGGTCCTTCAGGGCCTCCCACAGGAGGTCCTCCAGTGGGGCGGGGCCGAGGCGCAGGCCCCAGCGCGCGCCGCGCACCACGTGCGGCGCCTGGCTCATCGACTCCGCTCCGCCGGCGAGGACGGCGTCCGCCTCGCCGAGCAGGATCAGCTGGGCGCCCTGCGTGATCGCCTCGAAGCCCGAGCCGCACAACCGGTTGACGGTGACGGCGGGGACTTCGATCGGCAGCCCCGCCTTGAGGCCGACGTGGCGCGCGCAGTAGATCGCGTCGGCCGAAGTCTGGAGCGCGTTGCCGAACACGGTATGGCCGATCTCGGCCGCGGGGACGCCGGAGCGCTGCAGCGCGTGGCGGGCGGCCACGGCGCCGAGCTCGTTGGCCGACTGGTCCTTGAGCGAGCCGCCGAAGGAGCCGAAACCGGTCCGGACCCCGGAGAGGAAGACGACGTCGGTACGGGCGCCCTGGGTTGTCATGGGAGAGGCTCCGCGGTATTGGGACTACAGAGGGCGGAATATGGGCAGGCGTGCCAGGTGACGGTAGGGCGGGGAGTGCCGCTACACCGCCGCGGCCACCGCTTCCGCCACCTCCCGCGTCCCCGCCGTCCCGCCCAGGTCTCGCGTCCGCACTCCCGCCGCCAGCACCTGCCGGACCGCCCGCTCGAGGTCGCGCGCCGCCTCCGGGTGGCCGAGTTGCTCGAGCATCAGGGCCCCGGTGAGCACCGCCGCCATCGGGTTGGCGACCCCTTTGCCGGCGAGCGGCGGCGCCGAGCCGTGCACCGGCTCGAATAGTCCGGGCCGGCCGGGGTGGAGGTTGGCGCTCGCGGCGAGCCCCAGCCCGCCCACGAGCCCGGCGCCCAGGTCCGAGAGAATGTCGCCGTACAGATTGTTCGTCACGATCACCTGGAACCGGTCCGGCTCCCGCACCAGCGCCAGCGCCAGCGCGTCCACGTACCGGTGCTCCGCGGTGATCCCGGCGTACTCGGCCGCCACGGCCGCGAACTTTTCCTGCCAGATCCGGTGCGCCGGCACGGCGTTGGACTTGTCGCTCATCGTGACGCGGGTTTTGCCGTGCTTCCTGGCCCAGGTGAACGCCGCCCGAATGATGCGCTCCACGCCCCGCGCCGTGTTCACCTCCTCGGCCACGTACTCCTCGCCTTCAATGCGGCCCCGGCCGAGGTAGACACCCTCGGTGTTCTCGCGGAAGATCACGAGGTCGATCAGCGGCGACGTCTTGAGCGGAGTCAGGTCCGGGTGCAGGAGCTGCACGGGTCGGAAGTTGATGTACAAGTCCAACCGGAAGCGCAGGCCCAGCAGGATATCCCGCGCGTGCTCGTTGCCTGGGACGCGGGGATCGCCCAGCGCGCCGAGGAGAATGGCGTCGACGTCGTTCCGGAGGTGCCGGAACGCGCCCTCGGGTAGGGTTTCCTTGGTCCGCAGGTAGTGAGCGGCCGAGTAGGGGAGGCGCTCAAGGGCGAGCGCGACGCCGTGCTTCGACGCCGCGCGTTGGATGGGCCCGAGCGCCGCGTCGATCACCTCGGGCCCGATGCCGTCGCCGGGGACGACGGCGATGCGGTAGCCCGTCACTCGAAGCCGGTGGCCCGGCCGCAGCTGACGCAGTACACCCAGCCCACGTCCACCTCGCTGCCGCACGCGGGGCATTTGAGCTCGCCCGAGGGTGGCTGCCCGCAGTGCGGACAGAAGTTCACCTTGCGATCGGTCGGCACGCTGCCGCCACAGTAGGGACACTGGCCGGGCGCCGGCCCGTCCGTCTGCTCGGCCAGCGCGAACGGCGCCGCGGAGGAGGAGGGGGGTAGGGGAGGGGTGAGGGGGAAGGGGGAAGGCGGCACGGGATTCTCGCCGGTCCAGCTCGCCGGCTCCTCGGGCTCCGTCTCGCCCTCCGGGGGCGGTGGTTCGGGGGCGTACGCGCGGTCGCCGCGGAGGAACCGCTCCGCCGCCATGCGGTTGATCATCACGCGCGCGTCGGGGAAGTTCCGGAAGAACGCGGTGTCGGGGTTCACCGCGGCGATTTCGCGCTGCATCGCCTCCCGCACGTCGTCGGGCTCCAGGCGCGCGTACCCCCGCTCCCCCGCGAGCAGCCGCAGCACCGTCATCTCGTAGTCCTGGTGCGACGCGACTTTGAGCTGCGAGCGGTTGGAGCGGTACGGCACCAGGCGCTCGAACACTTCCCCCGCCGGGAAGGGCACGGCGAGCCGGGCATCCCGCGCCAGCACCTGCACCAGGCGCTCGAACAGGCGATCCAGCTCGTCGGCCATCTACGCTTCCCGCTTCATCTGACGATCACCACGCCCTTCATGTAGGGGTGCGGAGTGCAGTGGTACTCGTAGGTCCCGCGTCGGTCGAACCGCACCGTGAAACTCCCCTTCGCCGGCAGCAGTCCCGAGCTCGTGGCGCCGCTGACGAACGTCACCGTGTGGTCCACCGGGTCCTCGTTGGTCCAGCGCACGGCCTGGCCCGCGGCGATGGTGATCGTGTCGGTCCGGAACCGGAAGGCGTTGATGCGCACCTCGGCCGCGACGCCCGGTTCGGCGGCGGGCGGGACGCCCGCGCGGCCGCCCTTAAACCACGGGCTGAACCGCTTCAGGTGGAGTGGAATGGTGAACTCGAAGCCGTACAGCGGCTTCTTCGTACCGAGCCGGAAGAGCCCCTCCCGCGAGCTCCCCTGAATCGTGTTCACGTCGACGTTGCTCACGTGCAGGGAGAACGTGTGCGGCGATCCCGGGATCACGAAGAGCAGGCCGCCGCTCCACGCGGGATCCTCACCGGGATCGGGATTGACCAGGCTCGCGAAGTCGCCGGCAAGGGCGACGAAGTCGTTGAGCAGCAGCACGGCGCCGCCGGCGAGGGCGCCCCGGGAGCGGTCCTCGCCGTAGGCCTGAGTCATGGCGCGGGCCGCGGCGACGAGGGTGAGCCGGCCGCGGGTCCAGTCGGCGCTCAGCTCGCCGTCGAAGCTCTGCGCCGCGCTGTTGAACGCCGGCGTCACGGACACCCGCACTGGACGCGACCCGCCGAGCACCTGCCACCGGCCGTAGAACTCGGTTTCGTTCGTTTCGCCGAGCACCTCCGAGCGGGTCGAGTAGCGCAGGCCCAGCGCGAGGCGCGACGGCAGGCCGACCGCGAGCGTGAAGGTCGGGTAATTCACGACCGACTTGGCCGGGCCGGGCGTCACCCAGAACCGATGCAAGAAGTCGAAGCGGACGACGCCGTCGTCCGGGACCCACGTGCCCCCGAGGTTCGGGGGCCGGTCGAGCAAGGTCTGGGCGGGGAGAGACGAGACCGCGAGCGCCGCGACTGCGCCGACGAGAGTCAGAACGCGCATGGGACGAACCTCGGAGTGGGAAAGCGTGGAATCTACGACCTAGCGCCATTCGCGCACCCACCGGTCGTACAGCACGGGCGCGACGCCCCCCTGGGCGAGCACCTCGACGCCGGACGGGTCGCGGTAGGCCTTGCGGTAGAACACGTGCGTGACGCCCGAGTTGATGATCAGCTTGGCGCACAGGACGCAGGGCGAGGCGCTGACGAACACCACCTTGTCCCGCACGCTGCCCGGCGCCTTCACCAGGGCGTTCATCTCGGAGTGGATGCACCCGCAGCTACCCGGCACGCTCGAGTCGCACCGGTTGGGCAGCCCGCGCGCGTTGCCGTTGTAGCCGATCGCCAGCACGTTCTCCAGCGACTGGTCGGTCACCACCGTGCCCACCCGGAGTCGCGCGCAGGTCGATCGCTTGGCGAGCTCTTCGGCCATCCGCATGTACACCTCGTACAGCGGGATCCGCTCCACGGCGGGCGGGGTTGCGCCGTTCGGCAACAGGTTGAGCGGGTGCGTATTGGCGGGCACGCCGTCCTTAAAGACGCTCATGCAGATCCCGGTCGGGGTCGTACAGCGCGTATTTGCCGCGCGCGCGCTGCTGGGCGAGCCAGGTGTCGAAGCCGGATGGGACCAGGCCGTTCGAGCGCTCCTGGCGCTCGGCCGCGCGGATCGCGAGGTCGTTGGCGTACTCGTTCTTGGGGTGGCCGGCGTGGCCTTCCACCCAGTGCCAGCTCACCTCGTGTGCCACCGCCGCCTGGACCAGTTTCTGCCACAGCTCGAGGTTTTCGATGACGCCGCCCTTGCGCTTCCAGCCGCGGCTCTGCCAGTCCCGCACCCACACGCTCATGCCTTTCACCAGGTACTCCGAGTCGGACACGTAGATCACCCGGGCATGGTTCCACTGACGCCGGAGCCATTCGAGCGTCGCGATCGCCCCGGCCAGCGCCATGCGGTTGTTGGTGGTCTGCGGCGCGCACTCGTACAGGTCCCAGCGCGCGACGCTGTCGCCCGCGCGGGCCTCGACCAGGGCGGCGTTCCCGCCGGGGCTGGGCTTCGAGCGGTCGTTGCCCAGGCAGCTCTCGTCGGCGTGGACCAACACCACCGGCGGGGCGGGGGGGGCGGGGGGAGGCACCGCCAACTAGGGCTGAACGACCACGGGCAGGTCGGTATGGATCAGGATCTGCTCCGCGTGCGACACGACCACGGGACTGGGCCGGCCCGGCAGCTCCCGGTACACGTGGGCCCCGGCGAACAGCGCGTCGCAGCCGGTGCGCCGGATCACCTGGGCCACGACCTCCCCCGGAGGCCCGGACTCGACGTGGGTGGCGAACGCCACGCCGCCGAGCGACAGCGCCGCCTCCGCCACGCCGACGATCCGCAGCCCCTCCTGGGGATCGTCGTTGGCATGAATGACGTGCACGGTGCTCCCCGTGATTCCCGCGAAGCGCACCGCGAGGTCGAGCGCCCGCTTGCTCGCCTCGCGGCCGTCGAACGCGACGGCGCAGACCCGCATGGGGGAGACCTGGCTGCCGCAGACGATCACGCACCGCTCGGCAATGCGGACCAGCGAGGCGACCGTGGGGCCGAGGGCGTCGCCCGCCGTCACGCGTCCCCGCCGACCGACGAGCACCCCGTCCGCGTCCCGCGCCAACTCCGCGAGGACGACATCCGGGTCGCCCGGTCGCTCGATCGACTCGTGGGCGACGCCCGCCGCGTCCGCCCGCGCGTCAGCCCGCTCGAGCAGCGCGCCGGCCTCCGTGCCTACGGTGCCCCGCTCGCGCACATGGGCCAGGACCAAGGTCGCGCGGAACCGATGCCCCAGGTCGATCGCCTGGTCGAGCGCGACGTCCGCCGCGCGGCTGCCGTCAAGGCCGACGAGGAGTCGCGTGAACATCAGGGCAGCACCGCGAACGACTGGAGGTCGCGCAACCGGAAGGCGAGCACCTCGCCGGTCATCGGGAGCCGCCCTTCGAGCGTTTCGTCGCGGTCCACCGTCGCAAGCCGTTCCGCCACGACCACATACTCGGTCCCGCGCCGCCGCAGCGCCACCCGCCGCCGCTCCCGCACCGCGCGCTCCAGCGCGTCGAGCGCGTCGGGCGTGAGGGCACGGTACTCGGGGATCGTGGTCATGGGCCGGCTAGGTGACGGCAATCCTGCCCGGCTCTCCGGCGGTCACCCGGCCGATCACCACCGCGGCGGGGGTCGCCTCCCGGTTGAGCGCCGCCAGCAGCGCGGCGACCGCCTCGGGGGCCGCGGCGATCAGCAGGCCGCCGGAGGTCTGCGCGTCGCACAGGAGCACGCGCTCGGTGTCCGACAGGCCCGGGCCATAGTCCACGTGTGGCGCCAGGCTCTCGAGGTTGCGCTTCGTGCCTCCCGGCACCGCGCCACGCTGGACCATCTCGCCCGCCCGCGGCAGGCGCGGGACGTCGCGGGCGACGACTTCGGCGGCGACGCCGCTCGCGCGCAGCAGGTTGTGGAGGTGCCCCAGCAGCCCGAACCCCGTCACGTCGGTGGCGGCGTGCGCCCCGACCGCGAGCATCGCCCGAGCGGCGCCGGCGTTCAAGGTGGTCATCGCCGTGACCGCGGGCGCGAGCTCGGCCTCGGACAGGAGGTCGCGCTTCAGCGCCGTCGTCAGGACCCCGGTGCCGATCGGCTTGGTGAGCACGAGGGCGTCGCCCGGCCGCGCGCCCGTCACCGTCACCACGCGGGCGGGATGCACCTCGCCGAAGACGACCATGCCGTACTTCGGCTCCGGATCGTCGATCGAGTGCCCGCCGAGGACGAAGGCGCCGGCCGCGCGGGCGATGTCCGTCCCCCCCCTGAGGACCTCGCCCAGCAGGTCGAGCGGCAGCCGGTCGCGCGGCCAGCCCACGAGATTCAGCGCGAACAGGGGAGTGGCCCCCATGGCGTACACATCCGAGAAGGCGTTGGCGGCGGCGATCCGGCCGAAGTCGTAGGGGCGGTCGATGATCGGCGTGAAAAAGTCCACCGTCGCCACGACCGCGCGATCCGGAGCCACCTGGAAGACGGCGGCGTCGTCGCGGGTCGAGGCGTCGACGAGGATCCGAGGATCCGTCGCGACCGGCACGTGGCGCAAGACCTGCGCCAGCTCGGCGGGGCCGAGCTTGCAGGCTCAGCCTGCGCCGTGCGACAGTGCGGTCAGCCGGATCGAGCTCATGGGAACGGCGGTGGTCATGCGAAGGAATATACGGAGAACGCCGCGGCTCACCCCAGGAGCCAGGCGAGGAGGCCGCCGGCGACGACGTAGCGTGCGGTGTCGAGCAGGAAGCCGACGACCTGCGCGCGCGCGGCACGGCGAGACAGCCAGTACTGGTGGACGAGCGGGGGAAGCGTGTGCACGAGACCGATGAGCGCGAACAGCAGCCACCAGCCCCCGTGCCCCAGGGAATCGAACCACAGCGCGGCAAGCAGCGTCACGACGATGCTTTCGGCGAAGCCGACGGGGAGGGCCGCGCGCACGAGCAGGGCCTCAGCGCTGGCCGGCTCCGGCGGCTCCGGCGGGACGAGGCGGAGGCGCCCCCGCATGAGCGCGTACCGGCTGGCCGCCAACCAGGCGGCGACGGGCAGCCAGGCGACGATCAAGCGTCCGAGCGTCACCTCCCGCGCCGCTCCGGCGCCCAGCCCGGCCCGCGCAGGCCGCGGCCGGGCCGGGCGTCGGTGAGCGCGCCGTGCCGCAGCACCGCCCGGCCGTTCACGAAGACGTGCGCGATGCCGACCGAGGGTTGATGGGGCTGCTCGAACGTGGCACGGTCGGCGACCGTCTCCCGGTCGAACACCGTGACGTCCGCGAACATCCCGGGCCGCAGGAGCCCGCGCTCGGCAAGGCCCACGCGCTGCGCCGCGAGCGAGGTCATCTTCCGCACCGCGAGTTCGAGCGACAGGAGCTGGAGCTCCCGCACGTAACGGCCGAGGATGCGGGTGAACGCGCCGTAGGCGCGCGGGTGCGGGCGGATCCGCGCGAACGGCCCGTCGGGGGCGACGCCGCCGTAGTCGGTGTTGACGGCCACCCACCAGTGCCGCAGGGCGGCCCGGATATCCCCTTCGTTCATGGAGAAGTAGATGGCGCCGGTCCGGCTGTCGTCCGCGAGCAGCAGGTCGAACAAGGTCTCGGCGGGGTCCCGGCCGCGCGCCCGGGCGATCGCCCCCAGCGTCTTCCCCTGGAGGTAGCGCAGCGAGTCCGCGAACACGCTCGCGATCAGGATGCCGTCCGGCCCGTCGCAGCAATACCATTGATCCTCGCCGCGGGCGCTGGCCCCCAGCATCGTGTCGCGGACGGCGCGGCGGGTCGCGGGATCGCGCAGCCGGGCGAGCAGCGAATCGGTCCCGCCGGCGTGCGCCCAGGGCGGGATCGTCGCGTCGAGTGACGTGGCCGAGGCGACGTAGGGGTACTGGTCAGCGGTGATGTCCAGCCCCGCCGTCCGGGCGGAATCGATGCGCGCGAGGACGCGCGGCATGCGTCCCCAGCTGGGGCGCCCCGAGACTTTCAGATGCCAAATCTCGGCCGGCGTATCGGCCTCGCGCGCGATCCGGAACGCCTCGTCCAGCGCCGCGTCGATCCGCGCCCCTTCGTTGCGGATGTGGCTGGCGTAGATGCCCCCGCGCCGGCGCGCGGCTTTCGCCAGGGCGATCAGCTCGTCGGTGGGCGCGTACACCGCGGGCGCGTAGATCAGCGACGTCGAAAGGCCGAGCGCGCCCTGGCGCATCGCGGTGTCGACCAATGCGACCATCCGGGCCAGCTCCGCGGGCGTCGCCGGCCGGTCCGCGTCCCCGATCACGACGCGCCGGACCTGCGTGGCGCCGACGAACGTCGCGATGTTGACCGTCGAGCCGGTGCGCTCCAGCCGGGCGAAGTAGCCGTCCAGATCGCGCCAGTCGATGTCCAGCCCGTAGCGCTTCAGGTACGCCGAGTCGCGGGCGACGAGCGCGTCGGTCAGCGGCGCGACCGAGCCGCCTTCGCCGGTCACCTCGGTCGTGATCCCCTGGGTGATCTTGCTCAGGACCCGGTTGTCGATCAGGACGTCGGTCTCCGACTGTCCCAGCATGTCGATGAAGCCGGGGGCGACCACGAGCCCCGAGACGTCGAGGGTCTCGCGCGCCTGGCGGTCGCCGATCCAGCCGACCGCGGCGATCCGGTCCCCGCGGATCGCCACGTCCCCGCGGTAGCGGGGATTGCCGGTGCCGTCCACGATCCACCCGTTTGCGAGGATCACGTCGTCGGGGCCACGCGCCCCTCGCCCCTCGTCGCCCGTCCCGCAAGCGGCGACGATCATCACACCGAAGGCGAGACTTCTCACGGCTTCCATGCCGCCCGGAGGGAATCGGGCCGGAGGCGGCGACCACGGACCAGCACCCACGCGATGTCGCGGGTCGCGGCGATGTCCTCGGCCGGGTTGGCGTTCAGCACGACGAGATCCGCGAGCGTGCCGGGGGCGAGTAGCCCCAGGGAATCGGCGCCGAGCAGCTGGGCGCCGCGCCGGGTGGCCGCGGTGATCGCTTCGATTGGCGTGAGGCCCGCGGCGACGAGCTGAGTCAGCTCCTCGTGCAGCGACGCCCCGGGGACGAGCAGCTGGTTCGCGGCGTCGCTCCCTGCCGCGATCGGTCCGCCGGCGCGCTTGTATTCCCGCACGAACTGGTTCTGGCGCGCGCGGCTGCGGCGGAACGCGGCGAAGTCCGCTGGCCGCCACCGGGTCCGCCGCAGCAGGCTCCCGACCGCGCGCACGACGTTGCGCGGATCCGAGGGCACGTCGGCCATCGCGGGGCGGTGCAGCAGGACGGGGTCATTGAGCCGGGCGTAGAGGTCGTGGAGCGCGAGCGTGGGGACGATGGTGACGCGCGTCGCGGCGAGGGCCTTCGCAGTGCGCGCCACGGTGGCCGAGTCGAGCCCGGCCCAGGCCCGCTCTTCGGCCGTCCAGCCGGCGAGGAACGCGGCGTGCGCGCGCAGCACCGGACCTGGGTTCCGCGCCGCCGCCTGCACGACCCCCGCCAGGTGCTCGATGGAGACGACGCCGGCGCGCGCGGCGGTGAGCGCGTCGGTCCGGCCGAGGTGGACCGCCACTGGGAGCCGGAGGCTCCGGGCCTCGTCGAGCGCGGCGCGCAGCAGTTCGGGCGTGATCCGGGTGTATAGCTTCACGTAGTCCGTGCCGGCGACGGCGTGCCGGTCCACCGCCTGCCGGGCCTGGCCCGGATTGCTCACGGCCGCCGCGTCGGGGTAGGTCGCGGGCGCGGCGTCGATCATCGCGCCCGCGGTGAACATCCGGGGCCCCAGGATCGCCCCCGAGTTGAACGCCTGCCGCAGCGCCAGGGCGGAATCGGTCTGGTTGTGCAGATCGCGCACGGTGGTCACGCCCCAGGCGAGATAGCGGGGGGCGGCCCAGCGCTCGACGTGGGCGTGGGCGTCGATCAGACCGGGGATGATCGTCTTCCCGACCAAGTTGACGACCGCGGCCCCCTTGGGCACGCGGATCTCGTTGACCCGCGCCACCGCCGTCACGCGGCCGTCGCGGATCAGCACGAGCGCGTCCGCGATCGGTTGGCCGCCTGAGCCGTCGACCAACGTCGCCCCTTCGAGCGCGAGGACGCCTTCACCCGCCGGCGTGCAGGAGACCGCGAGGAACAGCGCAGAGAGCAGGGCGCGGTACCGGACGGTGCGCACCTAGGGCTTCGGATCAGGCGATGTGTGGTCGTGGAGGATCCGCCAGCGCCCGCCCGCCTTGTGCAGGATCAGGGTGAACGGACCGCTGGCGACCAGCGAGTCCCCGCGGTGCAGCGAAAAGCGCGCGGTCGCGAGCGCCAGCTCTGTGGTCAGCGGCCGGACGCGCACCTGGGAGAACGCGAGCGAGTCGCGGTGTTTGCCGGGGGCGAAGTACGTCGACTGGTAGCGGTCGTACAGCGCTTGCCAGCCATACTGGACGTGTCCTCCCGAGACGTAGCTTGTGAGCGAGTCCCGGGCGTAATCGGTCATGAAGCCGGCGAGGTCGCCGCGGTTCCAGTCCCCGGCGCTCCGGGCGAGCAACGCCGCGATCTCGGCCTGCGGGTCTCCCCCGGTCGGCAGCCGGGGGGCCGAGCAGGCGACCGCGATCACCACCCACCACGCGCTACGCACGACGCACCTCTTCGCTTCGAGTCCGCCAGAACGTACGTTGCAGTATGGCCGACGCAACCCCGCGACCGTCCGGGAGTCCGAGAGAGCGGCCGCGCGCGGCCGGCGGGTTCTTGTGGGAGACGATCGTCTACGGGCCCGTTCGCTGACGCCGGCTCGGGGTGAGCCTGGGCGTGAACCTCGTGCCGCCGGGCTCGAAGCTCTGCGAGCTCGACTGTCCCTGCTCGGATTGGGACGGCTCGAGCGCTGAAGCGCTCGCGGCGCGGCTGCCGCTGGTGCGCCGGGCCGACCCCGACGCCGTACAGTGCTACTCGCTCGACCGGCCCCCGGCCGATCCGGAGGTCCGTAACGTGCCGCGGGAGTGCCTGGAAGGGATGGCCATCGCCATCCGGCAAGCGCTCCCGCGGTCGATCGTCGAGGTGTTCTAGCGGCGCCGTCGCCGCGCCGCCCTACGCTTCCTCTTCCCGCCCCGCTTCTTCGCCTTCGCCCGCTTGGCTTTCTTCTTCTTCTTCTTGGCCTTTCTCGCCCTGGCGGGCTTCTTCCGTTTCTTGGTCGCCGACTTCTTCCGCTTCGGCGACGCCATCGGCTCTTCGCCGAACAAGGGCGTTCGGGCGGGTGGAGGCGGTGGGGGCGGCGCCGATGGGATCATAGGATCCATCATGCCGGGGCCGGACCAGCCGCTCTCCAGGCTCTCCAGGTGCTCGAGCATCGGATCTTTCCTCCGCTGGTTGTGACCGTGGGCGTGGCCTATAGCTTACCCGGCCATTCCCTCCACGCAAGTGACGCGCGCGCCGATGCGCTGCGCCGTGCCGGCGATCACATGGTGGGTGGCCGTCACCGTTCCGAAGTGACAAGTCAGATTGACAACGGCACTTACGAGGACTTACGTTCGCCCTGCTATGGCGTTCCAGTGGCGGTATCTCGTCGGTGGGATCGCACTGCTCCTTCCCCGTGCCGCTCGCTCGCAGGGCGCGAACGTGGCGGAGGTGCAGGTCGCGCCCCCGACCCTCACGCTCAAGGCCGGCGAGCGCAGCGGGCTCCTCGCCACGGCGTTCGACCGCATCGGCAACGTCATTCCGACCATCCGGTTCATCTGGTCGTCCAACAACGTCAACGTCGCCCGGGTAGACAACAGCGGTACGGTCACGGGGATCGGCGGGGGCGTGGCGATCATCGAAGCCCGGGCGGGGAGCCGTCGCGGCCAGGCCGTGGTGCAGGTGACAGGCGCGGCCGCCCCCCCGTCCCAACCCGCCGGGGGGGGAGGAGGACCTCCGGGGCCCGTCGTGACCGCTCCAGGGACACCCGGCGAGGCCTCGGCCGATCCCCTCGCGGGGCAGCCCCCCGGTGCGGGGCCAGCCGCCGCGCTGCGCATTGAGCCGCCAGCCATCTATCTGCTGCCGTCGGAGAACACCCGGATCTCCCCCCGGGCGCTGCGGGGGGACGGCGGGCCTGCCGCCCCGGTGCGGGTGACCTGGAAGTCGCTGCGCGAGGACATCGCCAGCGTGGACCAGAACGGCAACGTCGTGGCGCTGTCGCCGGGCCAGGGCACCATCCAGATGATCGGACCGAGCGGTCTCACCGCCACGGCGCCGATCGTCGTGCAGCACGCCGACATCACCATCGAGCAGCGTGGACCGATCATGCTGTCGCCGGGCGAGAGCGACACGCTGAACGTCATCGTCCCCTCGCAGAACTTCCGTCTGATCAACCCGCTCGCCCTCCAGTGGGGGTCGAGCAACCCGGCAGTCGCCCGCGTGAGCCTCACCGGCGTCGTCACGGCCGCCGGTCCGGGGAAGGCGACCCTCTCGGTCTCGGGCCTGTTGCAGACCCGGAACGTCGACGTCTCGGTCCATCGGCCGGTCGAGCTCATGGTGGCGCGGCCGCGGTGGCAGGCGGAGATCGCGCTGCCCCTCACCGGCACCCAGCGGTTCGAGGTGGAAGCGCTGGCGTCCGACAACACGCGGGTGGCGGAGGCGCCGCTGCGCTGGACGGTGTCGGACACGTCGGTCGCGAGCTTCGACGCCGCCACTGGCGTCCTCACCGGCAAGGCCGTCGGCAAGACCACACTCGTAGTGCGCGGCCCCGGGTCGGGGCTGTCCGTCACCTGGACCGTCAACGTCATCGCGGGAACGGTCAAGCTTGCGGCGGGGCGGCTCGGTCTCCGCCAGGGCGCGAAACACGCCGTCAAGGCGAACTACGCGGACGATGCAGGCGCCCCCATCGGCCCGGCGACGAACCTCTCTTGGCGCAGCGATCGCCCGGACGTAGCCGCGGTTGGCGAGGACGGGACCGTCACGGCGCTGGGGCAGGGGCGCGCCCGTATCACCGCCACCGCGCCGGGCGGGAAGTCGGCCGCGATGGACGTGTTTGTGCAGGGCGAGATCCTGCTCGCCAGCAACCGAGGCCGGGGCGGCAACCGCTATCAGCTGTACGCGGCGGAGCGCTCCAACCTCGCCCAGCTCCGCAAGGTCACCGAAGACACGGCCAGCGCCCTCGACCCGGCCTTCTCGCCGGACGGCTCCCGCATCGCGTTCGTCTCGTCGCGCGACGGCACGCCGGACCTCTACTTCATGGACGCGGACGGCCGGAACCCGGTGCGGGTCACGAGCGACGCGGCGCTCGACGGGCGCCCGGCGTTCACCCCCGATGGGCAAGCCCTGGTGTTCCACACCCAGCGCACCAAGAACCAGCAGGTCTTCGTCGTCGATATCGATGGGTCGAACGCCCGCCAGCTCACCCAGGAGCCGGCAGCCAACTTCCAGCCGACGGTCTCGCCGGACGGGGGCACGATCGCGTTCGTCTCCACCCGCGAGAACAACAACGAAATCTGGCTGATGGCCCGGGACGGCTCGAGCCAACGCGCCTTCACCAGGAGCCCCCAGTGGCGGGAGAGCTACCCCCAGTTCCTGCGCGACGGCACGCTGGCCTATCTCGTGGAGCGCCGCGAGGGCAACCGTACCGTCACCCAGGTGGTGAAGGCCGATCTCGCCACGGGCCAGACCACGCCGCTCACGGGCACGGACTTGTTCATCGCCTCCTTCGCCATCGCGCCGGGCGGAGATCTGCTCGCCCTGGTGGTCCCGCTGCCGGGGCAGGAGCGGCGCCGCAACCCCGCCTTCAAGGTCTACATCCAGCCGGTGGGGTCGGGTACGCCCGTACCCCTGCCCGCGGCCCCCGACGAGCAGATGGTTACGCCGGCCCTCCTGCCGTAGCGTCCCTCGCCCGCCCGCCCGCCCCTCTCTCCTTCCCTCCCTCCGCCGCATGCGGGCGTGCGTCCTCCGGGCCAGCGGAGATTTCGATCAGATCACGATCGCCGATCTCCCGGACCCGGGGTCGCCCGGGGCGGGGGAGATCCGGATCGCGGTCCAGGCCGCCGCGCTGAATCACCTCGACCTGTTCGTCATCCGCGGCCTCCCCGGCGTCGAGAATCGTTTCCCGCACATCTTGGGGGCGGACGCCGCGGGCGTCGTGGACGCCGTCGGTCCCGGGGTGACGCGGGTGCGCCCCGGCGACCGCGTGATGCTCAACCCGGGCATCTCGTGCTACGCCTGCGAGTACTGCCGGCGGGGGGAGCACTCGCTGTGCGTCCGGTACCGGCTCCTGGGCGAGCACCTGCCCGGCACCCTGGCCGAGTGGGTCGTCGTCCCCGAGCCGAACGTCGCGCTGATTCCCGAGGTCGTGCCGCCGCTCGAATGGGCTGAAGCCGCAGCCTTCTCTCTCGTGACCCTGACCGCCTGGCGCATGGTCGTGGGCCGCGCGCGGGTCCAGGCGGGGG
This sequence comes from Gemmatimonadales bacterium, assembly GCA_050732995.1. Taxonomy (GTDB): domain Bacteria; phylum Gemmatimonadota; class Gemmatimonadetes; order Gemmatimonadales; family GWC2-71-9; genus JBOHSA01. The sequence continues at coordinate 39,317 of JBOHSA010000104.1, forward strand.
AGACGGTCCTCGTGTGGGGCATCGGCGGCGGCGTGTCGCTCGCGGCCCTGCGGATCGCGAAGCGCGTCGGGGCGCGCGTGATCGTCACGTCGTCCAGTGACACCAAGCTGGAAACGGCGCGCCGGCTCGGGGCCGACGTCACCCTGAACCACCGCACCCAGAAAATCTCCCAGGAGGTCCGCGCCCTCACCGACAAGCGGGGCGTGGACGTCGTGGTGGAGAACGTCGGCGAGGCCACCTGGGAAGAGTCGCTGCGCTGTCTCGCCAAGGGCGGGCGGATCGTCACCTGCGGCGCCACCACCGGTCCGAAAGTGGTCACCGACGTCCGGCGGCTGTTCTGGAACCAGTACACGATCCTGGGCTCGACCATGGGCAGCGCGACGGAATACGAGGAAATCGTGCGCCAGCTGGGTCAGGGTCATCTCCGGCCCATCGTGGACCGCGTGTTCCCGCTGGCTGAGGCGCGCCGGGCGTTCGAGCGGCTGGAGCAAGGGGCCCAGCTGGGCAAGGTCGTGGTCGCCGTCGGCCATTCCTAAGTCCAGTTCCGACTCCGAGTTAGGGGCGGAGTTTCCGTTGCTTTTCCCTGCCTAAGTAGTTAATTTTTATTGACTTAGGCCGCCCCCACGCGGCCCCAGACAACCGATACCCGACACCAGAAACCTGCCTCCGACATGACCGGTCCCAACGCCCGCGAACGCATCTTGCCGCGCCTGATCGAAGACGAGATGCGGGAGTCGTTCCTCGACTACTCGATGAGCGTCATCGTGCAGCGCGCGCTGCCGGACGTGCGCGACGGCTTGAAGCCCGTGCACCGCCGGATCCTGTACGCGATGCACGAGCTGGGCCTCGTGCCCGGCCGGCCGTACAAGAAGAGCGCGACCGTGGTGGGCGACGTGCTCGGCAAGTATCACCCCCACGGCGACGTAGCGGTCTACGACGCGCTCGTGCGGATGGTGCAGCAATTCTCCTTGCGTTACCCGCTGGTGGACGGCCAGGGGAATTTCGGCTCGGTGGACGGCGATCCGGCGGCGGCTTACCGCTACACCGAGGCCCGGCTCACGCGGATCGCGATGACGATGTTGGAGGACATCGACAAGAACACCGTCGATTTCGTCCCCAACTTCGACGACCGGCTGCAGGAGCCGACGGTGCTGCCGGCCAAGCTGCCCAACCTGATCGTGAACGGCGCTGCGGGGATTGCGGTCGGCATGGCGACCAACATCCCGCCGCACAACCTGACGGAGGTCGTGCAGGCGCTCACCCATCTCGTGGACCACCCCGAGGCGGCGTTGAAGGACCTGCGGAAGTACGTCCGCGGGCCCGACTTCCCCACCGGGGCGATCATCTACGGCCGGCAGGGCATCCGGGAGTGCTACGAGAAGGGCCGCGGGCGCATCGTGATCCGCGCGCGGGCGGCGTTCGAGGAGAAAGAGTCGTCCGGCCGCCACCAGATCGTGGTCACCGAGATCCCGTACCAGGTCAACAAGAACACCCTGATCACGCACATCGCCCAGCTGGTCAACGACAAGAAGCTGGAGGGGATCAGCGACCTGCGCGACGAGTCCGATCGCGAGGGGATGCGGCTCGTCATCGAGCTGAAGCGGGACGCGGTGCCGGCGGTGGTGCTGAACCAGCTGTACAAGCATACCGCGATGCAGACGACCTTCGGCGCGATCATGCTGGCCTTGGTGGACGGCGTGCCGAAGGAGATGGATCTCAAGGAGCTGCTGCAGCACTTCATCGAGCACCGGCACACCGTGATCGTCCGGCGGACCGAGTTCGAGCTCAAGCGCGCGCAGGACCGCGCGCACATCCTCGAAGGGTTGAAGATCGCCGTCGACAACATCGACGAGGTGATCCGCATCATCAAGAAGTCTAAGGACACCCCCGCGGCGGACGCCGCGCTGCGCAAGCGCTTCAAGCTCTCCGAAAGGCAGTCGGCCGAGATCCTCAACATGCGGCTTGCGCGGCTCACCGCCCTCGAGATCACGAAGCTCGACGACGAGCTCAAGGAAGTGCGCGGGTTTATCAAGGAGTGTAAGGAGATCCTGGCGTCCAAGCCGCGCCGCATGAAGATCCTCAAGGAGGAGCTCGGGGAGCTGGCCCACGGCTTCGGCGACGAGCGCCGGACCGAGATCGTGGCCGACCAGGGCGAGTTCTCGATCGAGGACCTCATCGCCGAGGAGGACATGGTCATCACCGTGTCCCACTCGGGCTACATCAAACGGCTCCCCGTCTCGGCCTACCGCCGCCAGCAGCGCGGCGGCCGTGGGGTGATCTCGGCCCACACCAAGGAAGACGACTGGGTCGAGCACCTGTTCATCGCTTCGACCCACGACTACATGATGTTCTTCACCCAGAGCGGCCAGTGCTATTGGCTGAAGGTGCACGAGATCCCGCAAGCGGCCCGGGCGGCGCGCGGGAAGCCCATCATCTCCTGTGTGGCCATGAAGCCGGACGAGCACCTCGCCGCCCTCGTTCCGGTACGCGAGTTCTCCGAGAACCAGTTCCTGTTCTTCGCCACCAAGAACGGGGTCGTGAAAAAGACGGTGCTGTCGGAGTTCGGCAACCCGCGCTCGGTGGGCATCCGCGCCATCAACGTCGAGAAGGGCGACGAGCTGATCGACGTCCAGGTCACCGACGGCCGCAACGACGTCGTGCTCGCCACCCGGCACGGCATGAGCATCCGGTTCCACGAGAAGGACGTGCGCCACATGGGCCGGACGGCCACGGGGGTGAAGGGGATCGAGCTCGACAAGAAGGACCGCGTGATCGACATGGTCGTCGTGCGCCGGGCGTCCACCCTCCTGACCGTGACCGAGAAGGGCATGGGTAAACGCTCCGAGCTGGACGAGTACCGCGTGCAGCATCGCGGCGGCCGGGGCATCATCACCCTGAAACGCGGGGACAAGACCGGGGACATCGTCGCCCTCAAAGAGGTGCTCCCTGACGACGAGCTGATGATGATCACCAAAAAGGGGATCATGATCCGCGTCCCCGTGGAGGGGATCCGGATCTCCGGGCGCAATACCCAGGGCGTGAAGATCATGAACCTCACGCCGGGGGACCTCGTAGTGGACGTGGCGCGGGTCGTCAAGGAAGACGAGGCCGAAGCGGGCGAGGACGGGGACGGGGACGAGGAGACGCCGCGGACCAAGGCCAAAGCCTCCGCGGTCAAGCCGAAGCCCAAAGCCGGCGCCAAGGAATAGCGTGGTCACCGACCGAGACGTGCGGGAAGCCGCCGAGGGCCTTCGGGGCGTGGCGCTCCGGACCCCCCTGCTGCGCGTCGAGGCCCTGGGGGCGGGCACCTACCTCAAGCTCGAGAACCAGCAGCCGATCGGCGCCTTCAAGATCCGCGGGGCGTACAACGCGGTCCGCAAGCTCCCCGACGCCGCGCGCCGGCGCGGGGTGATCACTTACTCGAGCGGCAACCACGGCCAGGCCGTCGCGTACGCCGCCCGGCGGTTCGGGGTGCGGGCGGTGATCGTGATGCCGGAGACGGCGCCGGCGGTGAAAATCGACGGGGTGCGGCGGTGGGGCGGCGAGGTGGTCATCGCCGGCCGGACCTCGGAGGATCGGCAGCGCCGGGCGGAGGAGCTCGCGGCGAGCGACGGGCTGGCCGTGGTGCCGCCCTTCGACCACCCCGACATCGTGGCGGGGCAGGCGACGGTGGGGCTCGAAATCGCCGAGCAGCTGCCCGACGTCGGCACGGTCGTGGTGCCGGTGGGCGGCGGCGGCCTGATCTCCGGCGTGGTGCAGGGACTCGCGACCGGCGGGAGCGGCGCCACGGTGTGGGGAGTCGAGCCGACGGGCGCGCCCAAGCTGCAGCGCTCCCTCGCGGCCGGCGCCCCGGTGCGCCTCGAGCGAACGGCCAGCATCGCCGACGGCCTGATCACGCTCACGGTGGGCCGCGTGCCGTTCGAGGTGTTGCAGCGGCATCGCGCCCGCGTCGGCGGCGTGGTGCTGGTGGACGACGCGTGCCTCCGGGCGGCCGTGCAATTCCTCCATCGCACGTGCGGGCTGGCGGTCGAGCCGTCGGGCGCGGCGCCGACGGCCGCGCTCCAGAGCGGCGCGCTGCCGCCCGCGGACGATCACGGGCGCCCAACGGTGCTCGTCGTAAGCGGCGGCAACGTCGATCCGGCCCTGCTCGAGACCTGACGGCTCATGCCCGCCCCCGCGACCAGCACCTCGAAGATTCTCGTCGCCGACGACGACCAATCGTTGGTGCGGACCCTCACGTGGATCCTGAAGGAGCACGGGTACGACGTGGTGGTCGCGCCCGGGGGGGAGGGGTTGCTCGCCATGGTCGAGGCGGAGCGGCCCCACCTCCTTCTGCTCGACATCATGATGCCCAAGGTCGACGGGCTCCAGCTGCTCGAGCGGCTCAAAGAGGACGAGCGGTTTCGGGACCTGCCGGTGCTGATGGTCTCCTCGATGCCCCCGGAGGACGCCACGGTGCGGGCGCTGGGCCTGGGCGCCGCGGATTTCATCCCCAAGCCGTTCCGGGTGCGCGAGCTGCTCGCGCGGGTGGAGGCGCACCTGCGCGTGGGCCAGGCGCTGTCCCAGGCGCGGGAAGAGGCGCGCAGCCGGGCCGCCATGGTGGACATCCTCCACGAGGTCACCGACTCCCTCAAGCCCGACGAGATCTACCACATCCTGGCGCGCCGCGTGGCCCGCGTGCTGAACATCTCCAAGTGCTCGATGGTGCTGGCGAAGCCCGGCGACCAGGTGGGCATCGTCGTCGCCGCCTACGAGAACCCGATGCTGCGCAACCTGCAGATCGAGCTGGACCGCTACCCCGAGATCCAGCAGGCGCTGTCCGCCGGCCGGCTCGTGCTGGTGGAGGACGTGCAGACCGACCCCTTGTACAACCAAGAGCGCGGGCGCTGGACGCGCGAGGGGATCAAGGTGCCGACCCGCTCGGCGGTGGCGGTGCCGTTCTCGATGAAAGACCGCCAGGTCGGCGTGTTCTTCCTGCGCACCACCGGGGACGACCCGCCGCTCAAGCGCGCGGATGCGGCGTTCGCGGAAACGGTCATCAAGACCGCGGTCGCGGCGATCGAAAAGGCCTACGATTTCGAGATCGCGGTCTCGGACAAGCAGCGGCTCGAGAAGCTCGCCGCCACCGACCCACTCACCGGGTGTCTGAACCGGCGCGGGCTGGCCGAGGCGCTGGAGCAGGAGCTCGACCGGGCGCGGCGCTACAACCTGGCGCTGACAATCCTGCTGGCGGACATCGACCGCTTCAAAATGATCAACGACACGCGCGGCCACATTGCGGGCGACTCGGTTCTGCGGCAAGTTGGGGAGTTGATGCGCCGCGAGGCGCGGTCGGTCGACCTCGTGGCGCGCTACGGCGGCGAGGAGTTCGTGGTGGTGATGCCGGAGACCGCGCTGCACGGCGCGGCGATCTTCGCGGAACGGCTCCGACGGCGGATCGCGGCCCGCGACTTCGCGGATCCCGGGGAGGACCCGCTGCACATGACCGTCAGCATCGGGCTGGCCTCCTTCCCCGACGACCGCGTGCAGAGCGCCGACGGTTTCGTCGCACTCGCCGACCAGGCGCTCTACCGGGCGAAGAACGAGGGCCGCAACCTGGTGCGCGAATGAGCCAACGCCGCTGCCCCAAGTGCGGGGCCGTCTACGCCGACACGGCCCGGTTCTGTCCCAAAGACGGCAATATGCTGGTCGAGGTGCAGGCCCGCCCGGCGCCCTCCACGCCGCCCTCCTCCTCCGCGACGCCCAAGTCGGGCAGCGGCACCGGGGTCCGCGTCCCCCCCACGCCCACTCGCCGGCCCGGCCTCGACCGCGCCTCGAGCCTCTCCAACCAGATCCTCGACGCCCGCTACCAGGTCCTCCAGAAGCTGGGCGAGGGCGGCATGTCCTACGTCTACCTCGCCAAGGAAATCGCGTCGGGCGAGACCGTGGCGATCAAGGTGCTGTCGCCCAAACTGGCGAGCGACAAGAGCTCGGTCGAACGCCTCCGCCGTGAGGCGGGGCTCGCCATGCGGCTCGACCACCCCAACGTGTGCCGCATCATGCGCCTGGGCGAGTCGGAAGACGGGCTCATCTATCTCGTCATGCCCTACCTGGAAGGGGAGCTGCTCTCGGACCGTGAGGTGAAGGGGGGGCCAATGGACCTCGCCACCGGGATCGGCATCCTCCAACAGGTGTGCGCCGGGCTGCAGCACGCCCACGAGCTGCAGATCGTCCACCGGGACCTGAAGCCCGAGAACATCATGCTCGTCCCGCAGGACGGCGGCCGCGATCGGGCGGTGGTGATGGACTTCGGGCTCGCCAAGGAGCGCCGTGCCGATCCGAGCATCGCCAAGCTCACCGCGACCGGCATCATCCTCGGCACTCCCGAGTTCATGAGCCCCGAGCAGATCCGCGGCCGCCAGCTCGACGCCCGCTCGGACGTCTACGCGGTCGGCATCGTCGCCTTCGAGATGTTCACGGGCAAGCTCCCCTTCCAGGGACGGAATGCGCAGGAAATGATGATCGCCCGGCTGCGCGGCGCTCCCATCCCCCTGCGTCAGGCGCGGCCCGACCTGCCGGCGACGCTGGAGGCCGCGCTCGCGAAGGCGATGACCACGAACCCGGACGACCGCTACGGCACCGCCCTGGAGCTCGCGGCGGCCCTCACCGGGGAGCCGGGCGGCGGCGGCGGCGGCTTCTTCGGCAAGCTCAAGCAGAAGCTCACTTGATGTCGTGATCGTCCACCTTGCCCTGCTCGTGGCCCAAGCGACGACGCCCGATTCCTCGGGCACCGCGTCGTTTTTGGCCTCGCTGCGCGCCCACCGCACCGACCCCGTCCCGTTCGTGCTCGAGGCCCTGCGACGCCACCGCGTCGTGTTCCTGGGCGACATCCATCCGGCGGCCGAGCCCAAGACCATCGTGGCGGCCGTGATCGCGGCCCAGGCCCCCACGGAGCTCGCCGCGCTCGCGCTGGAAGTGGGACAGACCAATCAGGCCGTCATCGACCGCTATCTCGCCACCGAGCCCGAGGACACGACGATCCTGCTCGATCACCCGGTGACCCTCCGGGTGCAATGGGGTGCGTCGCGCGAGTACCTGGCGATCTATCGCGCGGTGTGGCGCCGCAACCACGAGGGTGGGGAAGGGGGGGGCGGGGCGGGGGGGGGGGGGGGGGGGGG
>JBOHSA010000105.1:0-2054 GCA_050732995.1 Gemmatimonadales bacterium
CCCCCCCCCCCCCCCCCCCCCGCCCACTCGCGCCTGCCGGCGGGCGGCGCCCTGGAGCTCATCCGGGGCGACCTGGCGGACCGCGAGGCCCTCCGGTCCCTCGTGGCCGGAGCCGACGCCGTCGTGCACCTGGTGGGGATCATCGTGGAACGGGGACCGGCGGCGACCTTCGAGGCGGTGCATGTGGCGGGCACCCGGCGCCTGCTCGACGCGGCCCTGGCCGCGGGATGCCGGCGCTGGGTGCACATGAGCGCCGTGGGCGCCCGAGACCAGCCCGGCGCGACGCCGTATCACCGCACCAAGTGGCGGGCGGAAGAGCTCGTGCGGACCTCGGGGATGTCCCCCGCCGTCTTCCGCCCCTCGATCATCAACGGACCGGAGAACGCGCCGATCCGCATGCTCGCCCGGCTGCACCGCTGGTCTCCCGTCATCCCGGTGTTCGGCGACGGGCGCTTTCCGGTCCAACCCATTTGGGTGGGTGACGTGGCCCGAGCCGTCGCCCTGGCGGCCGAAGACTTCCGCTACGAGGGCGTGTTCGAGCTGGGCGGACCCCGGGCGCTCACGTATGAAGAGTTCGTGCAGGCCATCGGCCGGGCCTGCGGTCATCCCCGCCCGACGCTCCACGTCCCTTTGGCGCTGGCGCGGGCGGCGGCGGGCGCGTTCGACCTGCTCGGTCCCGCCGCGCCGCTCACCAGCGCCCAGCTCCAGATGCTGGTCGAGGGCAGCGCGACGCCGCACAACGCGATCGAATCCGTGTTCGGGATCAAGCCGCTGGAGTTCGAAGCGGGACTGCGGAAGTTCCTCCAGAAAAACCAAACCCGGGGCCGATAGCTCCCCGGGCTGGCGGTCGGGCGAAGTGGCCGTCACACTTCGGCCGCGACCCTTGCTCGTGTTGTACGCGCCTGGCAGTGGATTCGTTTCAGCCGTTCCACTCGACGCGACCTCTCCCTACCCGTCCTCTGCCGCTCGGTTCCGCCGCCTGCTTGCCGTCCACTTAGATGCTCCGCCCGGGCGAATGGTTGCGTCGCCTACCAGCGTTTCACTCTGCCCACGCGCGACGTCGTGATCGTTGCGACTTGAGACCCGCGGCGCAGCACGACCGTGGTGTTCGACGCCCCCCACCCCATCCCGGTGGGCCCGAAGACGATCTCGGGGTTGGAGACCGTGAGGGCGACGCCGTGATGGACCGGGCCCGGCCACCGGCGATGCGGCGCCCAGCGGCCATCCTCCCAGCGATCGATGCGCAATGAGTCCCGGGCGATGCTCACGCGGGCGCGGGCCGCCCGCAGAATGGCCGTGTGCCGCGCCACGGCGAGCGCCGTGGTGACTTCCCAGGCGGCCTGATTCACCGCGATCCGGTCGCGGAAGCCGGCCAGCCGGGGCAGGGCGGCGGCGGCCGCCACGGCGATGATGGCCAGCGTCACGACCAGTTCGATGAGGGAATACCCCCGGTGCATGGCTCCAAAAGGGGGGCAGGAGCCCCCAGGAGCGGCATCGTTTTCTTCCGGCGAAAAGCCAGAAAACGCGGGGTTTTGCGGGCTAACGCGGCCGGGGCGGGTGCGCTATGTTCATGTGGCCCGGCGTGTTGCATCTCGGGCATACAGCGTGCCTAGAGACTTCGCAGAGGGAGCCAGTGACATGATCGAAACCGCGTCAAAGCCTATCGGACTGCGCCACGCCGTCTTCTTGCATCGGGTGACCGATGTCGAGCCGACCTCACCGTCGGCCCGCCTCGGGCAGGGGGCGTTTCTGGCCTTACGCTTGATCGATCTCCTGGCGCCCGACCGCGCGCCGGTGTCGGACCCGGCGTTCGAATACCAGTGGTCGGCCACGGACCGCTACTGCTCCGAGCTGGTCGTCGAAGGCACGGAGGCCGCGCATCTGACCGGTCTCGTCGGCATCGCCCGCCAGGCGTTCCGGCACAAGGATTCGCGACTGCTCGCGCCGGAGCTTCTGGCGTACGCGCACTACCTCGAGGACGACGCGCACTACGAGGAAGCGCTCGACGTGCTGGACACGCTGCTGCAGGTCGGTGGCGATCGCTTGAGTCAGGG
>JBOHSA010000106.1:0-18201 GCA_050732995.1 Gemmatimonadales bacterium
CCCCCCCCCCCCCCCCCCCCCCTCCCTGGCGCAGGAAGTCGAGGAACTGGGCCGCCCGCTCGACCGTCTCGACCACCCGCTCGTCGTCGAACGGCTTGAGCAGATAGTCGAAGGCATGGATCTCGAACGCCCGCACCGCGTGCTGATCGAAGGCGGTGACGAACACGATCGCGGGGGGCGGCGCGCGCCGCTCCTGCGCCGCGGCCGCGACCGCGAACCCGTCGAGGTCCGGCATCTGAATGTCGAGAAACACGAGATCGGGCGATTCCCGGGCCAGCACGTCCACGGCCTCGCGGCCGCTGGCGCACTCGTCGATGCGGCTGATCGCGGGGATCTGCTGCAGCACGCCGCGCAGCCGGCGGCGCGCCGGCGCTTCGTCGTCAACGATGAGGGTGTGCATCGTCGATGAAGGGGATGTCGATCGTGGCGACGGCACCGCCCCGCGGAGGAGCGCCGTTGACCAGCTCGAAGCGGTACGCCGCGCCGTACAGCTGCTCCAGCCGGGCCCGCGTGTTGGCCAGCCCCACCCCTCCGCTCCGCTCGACGCCGGGCGGGAACCCCGGCCCGTTGTCCCGCACCTCGAGACGCAGCCGGCCATCGTGCCGCGAGATCGCGACCTGGACTTCCGTGACGCCCTCCCCCCACCTCCCTCCCCCGCTCCCGCCCCCGCCCCCGCCCCCGTAGCGGATGGCGTTCTCGACCAGGGGCTGCAGCAGCAGGGTCGGCACCGTCGCGGTCGCCGTCGCCGGATCCACTTGGAAGGTCACGCGCAGCCGGTCCCCGAACCGCGCCTCCTGGATCGCCACGTAATGATCCAGCAGCTCCAGCTCCTCCTCGAGCGTCACCTGCTGTCCGCGGGCGCGGCTGAACGTGTGTCGCAACAGCTCGCTCAGCCGAGTGATCATCCGGTTGGCCGTGCGTGGGTCCTCGAGCACCAACGCGGAGATCGCGTGCAGGGTGTTGAACAGGAAGTGCGGCTGGAGCTGCGCGGTGAGGACATCGAGCCGCGCCTGGATGAGCTGGGTTTCGAGGCGCATGGCGCGGATCGAGTAGAACAGCCCGACGACCATCGCGTACACCAGGACGTTGAACGGCCAGTACTGCCCGACGGCTTCGGCCACGGCGCCGGGCAGCGTGTGGGGGACGCGGTGGAGGTGGAACGACCACTTGACCGCGCCTTCCAGCGCCGCGCACAGGACGGCCGCGGCCAGGGCGGCGACGAGATGGATACCCACGATGTACACGGGGCGGCGCAGCCGGAGCACCCACGCGGCGAACGCGCAGACCGGGGGCGTCAGCGCCGCCCAGCTCCACCATCCGGAGAGCTGCCAGACCAGAATCCGGCCCCACGGCTCCGGCGGCGGACCGCCGGTCGCATGCGACTGGAACCGCACCTGCAGGGCGAACAGGATCGCGACCGCCGTCCAGGCGCCGAACACGAGCAGCAAGGCGCGCGCGTTCGGCAGCGGGCGCGGCGTACGGCTCATCTCCATGATTCTCTCATCCTATGCCAGGCCGCCACCATCCGTCGTCAGCGTCTTGTGAACCGCCGTCTTGCCGGACGGGCGCGCCGGGCGCACCTTTCTATTCTGGCGCGAGCCTTTCACCCTGCTCGGAGATCCCACGTCATGACCCAACGATCCGTCCTGCTCGCCGGTCTGGCGCTCGGCGTCCTGGCGCTGCCCGCCGCGGCCGGGGCCCAAGCCACGCCCGCGACCCCCCCTCCCCAAACTCCCGGCGCGGCGCCGCTGGAAATCGGCGCGCCGGCGCCCGACTTCGCGCTCCCCGGCGCCACCCGCTACGGCGTGCTCCAGCAGCCCGTCCGCCTGAGCGACTTCAAGGGCAAGACCGTCGTGCTCGCGTTCTTCTTCCGGGCCCGAACGCGTGGCTGAACGATTCAAATGCATGCGTACCGTGATCAGTACGCACAGGTCTTCAAGGGTGGCCGCAACGTGGTGCTCATCGCCATCAGCGCCGATTCCGTCGGGGCGCTCGCATCCTGGGCGAAAGACGACGAGTTCCCGTTCCTCATGGCGAGCGACGCCGACCTGACAGTCGCCCGCCAGTTCGGGGCGCTGGCCAGCCGGCCCGGCCTCGCCAACCGCAACCTCTTCGTGGTGGGCCCCGACGGGAAAATCGCGTTCCGCGCCACGCCGTTCCGCGAAATCGATCCGACCGCCTACACCGAGCTGGGCGGGGCGATCGACAAGCTGGTGCCGGCGGACTCGGCGGGACGACAATAGGCGACGGGGGAGGACGGGGAATGCACCAATCACCGTCCTCCCTTGCTGTCTACCGCCTTCTGGACCGCCTGCTCGATATCCTGATCCTCACCTAGTCCCGTGTACACGACCTTCCCGCCCGCGTCCAGCACTACCACATAAGAGGTGGATGGAGCTTGGAAGGCGCGGGTCGCGCGGCCTTCGGTGTCCCAGAGCATCGGGAACGACATCGGGTGTGCCCGCTGGTGGCGACGCATGGAGTTCTTGGTCTGGTTCACCGCGACGCCGATCACCAGGAACGCCACGCGGTCGCCGAAGCGCCGGTGGGCCGCTTCGAGGCGGGGCAGAAGCGCCGCGCACAGCGGGCACCACGTGGCCCAGAACTCGATCAACACGGGCCGCTTGCCGATGTAGCTCCCGAGGTCCACCGGGCGCCCCTCGAGATCCTCGATCGTCACCGGCGCGGGCGTCGCCCCGATCGCGATACCGAGCTGGTCTTCCTGCTGCGCGACGAGCACGCTCGGCGCAGGAGCGGCCAATAGGACTCCGAGCAAGACCACGTACCACGCACCACGCAGGTTCACCAGAGCACCTCTTTCACTTGCCAGAAGTAATACCCCGCCATGATGAGCATGACCACCCCCGCCGCCTTCTTCAGCCACGCCATCCACGGGCCGGGCCGGGGGAGGGCGGCGAGCGCGCCTGACGACAAGCCTACACCCGCGAGCAGCGCCGTCATGCCGAGCGAGAACACGAACAGGTACAGAAACCCCAGGACGGGGCTGCCGGTCGTGGCCACCCAGGTGAGGATCACGCCGAATGCCGGGGCCCCGCAGGGCGCGGCGACGATCCCCGAGGTGGCGCCGAGCAGGAAGACGGCGGGATAGGAGCCGCCGCCCAGGCTGCCGGCCCACGCGGCGAGCCGCTGCGGCGCCGAAATCGTGAAGACGTCCAGCATCGCGAGCCCGAAGAGCGCGAGCAGTCCGCCGGTGGCGAGCCGGACCCCGGGGTTCGACGCCACGGTCCCGAACAGCGAGCCGGTGAGCCCGGCCAGGAGGCCGAGCAGGGCGTAGAACAGCGCCAACCCGCCGACGTAGGTGAGCGTGAGGGCGATCATCCGGCGGCGCGGCGTGTCCGCGCGCGTGCTCCCCGCGAGCAGGCCCGCCGTGATCGGGATCATGGGATAGATGCACGGGCTGAGGCTCGTGAGCACGCCGGCGCCGAAGAGCGTGGCGATCGCGACCAGCGGCCGGTGCTGCAGCGCCTCGGTGAGGCTGCCGACGGCGGCGAGCAGGAGCGGAGAGGAGCAACCAATCACGGGCGGTAAGCTATCGGCGCCGTTGCGCCGAGGCTATGTTAGCGGTGCCCGCGTCCCGGAGCCCGCCATGAAGCGGCATGCACCCCTCCCCCCGCTCGCCCTGTTCGGCCTCGCGCTGGTCGCCGCCTGCAGCGACAGGGCGCCGCTCGCGCCGACGTCCGACGCTGGCATAGCCGCCGACCGCGCCATCACGGCCGGGACGACGGTCGGCGCGCCGCGCATCTCGGCGTTGAGCCGAAACATCTACATCGGCGCGAACGTCGACGCGGTCATCCAGGCGCTCGCTTCGCCCGACCCCACGGACGACCTTCCGGCTCTGAATGCGGCGGTGATGACGCTGCAGCAGACCGCCTTCCCGGCCCGGGCCGAGGCGCTCGCCGACGAGATCGCCACGCACCGCCCGCACGTCGTGGGTCTCCAGGAAGTGGAGCAGCTGGCCATCGACCTCAGGGCGCTGGGCCTGCCCGTCAAGATCGACCTCGACTTCCTGGCGATCCTCCAGGCCGCCCTCGCCGCCCGCGGCCTCAACTACGCCGTCGCCGCCAAGGTCCGCGCCGTCGAAGCCGCTCCCATCCCCGGCATCACCGTGCTGGATCACGAGGTGCTTCTCGTGGATGCGGCGCGCGTGACGGTCGGTCCCGCGAAGATCGAGCGGACCTTCACGGCCAACCTCGGCGTCGTGGCGCCGGGGGTGAACCTGAAGCGGGGTTGGGTGCAGATCAACGTCACGATCGACGGGATGCCGATGACCGTGGCGAGCACGCACCTTGAGGCCGGCGACCTGCCAGGGCTCGAACTGCTGCGTGCCGCCCAGGCCACGGAGCTCATGGCGTTCCTGGGCGCGGCATCACCCGCGATTCTCCTGGGAGACTTGAACGACGACGAGGGCTCGCCCATGTATCAGGTTGTCACGGGCGCCGGGTTTGTGGACGCCTGGCGGGCCCTGCGGCCCGGCGCGCGGGGCCTCACCTGCTGTCACGTGGCGGACCTCTCGAACACCGTGGCCGGAAAGGAATTCGACCAGCGGATCGACTACGTCCTGGCCCGCGGCCTCGCTCACCCGAGCGGCTCCCTCCACGGCCAGGTCAGCATCGTCGGCTCCACGCCGGGTGATCGAGTGGCGGGGCCATTCTACCCTCTCTGGCCGTCGGATCACGCAGGCGTCGTCGCCCGGCTGCTACTGCCACCGGCGGCAGTCCCGTAGAGCCGCGGCGGGCTACCGGTACCCGGCCGCCTGGAGGCTGAACAGCTCGGCGTACAATCCGCCGCGGGCCACCAACGCCTCGTGCGTCCCGTGGTCCACGAGCCGCCCCTGCTGCAACACGAGAATCCGGTCCGCCATCCGCACCGTCGAAAAGCGGTGCGAGATCAGCACCGCCATGCGCCCGCGTGTCAGCTCGGCGAACCGGAGAAACACCTCGTACTCGGCCCGCGCGTCGAGCGCCGCGGTGGGCTCGTCGAGGATCAGCACCTGCGCGTCCCGCATGTACGCGCGCGCGAGCGCCACCTTCTGCCACTCGCCCCCGGACAGCTCCACCCCGCCGTCGAACCGCGTGCCGAGCATCTGGTCGTACCCCTGCGGCAAGCGCCGCACTAGCGAGTCCGCCAGGCTGTGGCGCGCGGCCTCCTGCACCCGGGCGTCGTCATGCAGCGCCTCCACCTGGCTGACGCCGATATTCTCGCGCAGGATGAAGTCGTAGCGCACGAAGTCCTGGAAGATCACGCCGATGTTCCGGCGCAGGCTGTCGAGGTCGTAGTCGCGCAAGTCCGCCCCGTCGAGCAGGATGCCGCCCTCGTCCGGGTCGTACAGCCGGGCGAGCAGCTTCACGAGCGTCGTCTTCCCCGCCCCGTTCTCTCCCACGAGCGCGATGCGCTCCTCCGGCGCGAACGTGAACGACAACCCCCGCACCGCCCACTGCTCCGAGCCGGGGTAGCGGAACCCCACGTCCTGGAACTCGAAGCCGCGCCGGATCGGTGCCGGCACCGTCCGGGCATCGGGCCGCGACACGACGCGCGGTCGCACCTCGAAGAACGTGAACAGATCGCTCAGGTAGAGGCTCTGCTCGTAGATCTGGGACAGCGAGAGCAGCACGGACTGGATCAGGTCGCGGCTCTGCCGGAAGGAGCCCGCCAGGAACGTCAGGGCGCCGATGGTGAACCGGCCCTGCACCGTCAGATAGATGATGACGCCGTACGCGCCGTAGTACCCAAGGGTGCCGACCGCGACGAGCAAGGTGGACACGAGGTTGCGCCGCACCGCCAGCCGCTTGTTCGCCTGGTAGAACTCTTCCGAGAGCCGGGCGTAGCGTCCCACCAGGAAGTCCGACAGGCTGAACAGTTTCACTTCCTTGGCGTTTTCGTTGCTCGCCCCGACGTAGCGCAGGTAATCGAGCAGGCGCCGCTCGGGCGTCCACTGGTACAGGAGCGAGTATCCGAGCGAGGCGAAGTGCGCCTCGCCAAGAAACGCGGGCAGCACGGCCACGGTGAGGAGCAGCAGGAGCCATGGCAGCTGGAGCAGGAGCACCGCGGCGAGCGAGGCCAGGGTGACGACCTGCTGCGCCGTCGCGAGCAGCAGGGAGAAGAGCCCGATCCGTCCCACCGTCTGCCGCCGGGCGCGCTCCAGGTGATCGTAGGTCTCGGCGTCCTCGAACTGCGAGAGGTCGAGCGTGGCGGCGTGCTGCATCAGCCGCACGCTGATCCGGTTCGCGAACAGGTCACCGAGCAGGCTCTCGAGCAGGGCCGAAGCCCGCGCCAGCCCCTCGCCGCCGACCGCGATCGCGAGCTCCAACCCCACGAGCCCAGCCAGATACCACCAGTCCACGGGCCGGCCGGCCTGGACCGTGCCGACCGCGGCGATCACGCCGTCGATGATGAGCTTGCCGACCCACAGGACCGCGAGCGGCACGCCGGCGCGCGCCGCGCGTAGGGCCAGGATGGCGATGGTATAGCCCCGATGGGTCTCGTAGACCAGCTTGAGGAGGGGGACGACGTGTTTCAGCGCCTCGAGCCGCTGGCCCCAGGTGGGTGGTTTGCCGTCGGCCCCCCCCCGGCGCCCCCCACGCCCGCGCGTCAACAGGCTGCGGGGCACGGGCAAGATGCCGTGAGACACGAAGCGAGGCGCCGCCACTTAACTTCCCCTGGGGGAGCAAGTCAGACTGGTCATATGCGAGTCTACCTAAATGTAGCGCTCGTGGTTCTCGGCACCGGTGGCTCCGCCGCCGGACAGAGCCTGACGGCGCGAGACTCGGCCCTGCACGCGCTGAACCGCCTCGCTTACGGGCCGCGCCCGGGCGAGGTGGAGCGCGTGGCGCAGCAGGGCGTGATGCGCTGGATCGAGCGGCAGCTCGCGCCCGACCGGATCGCCGACGCTGCGGTGGCCGAGCGGGAGCGGTCGTTCGCGATTCTGGCGCAGGCACCCGAGGACCTCGCCCGCCTGTACGTCGAGGCCCGGCGCGAGCGCCAGGAGCGCCAGCGCGACATGGCGAACACCGACGCCACCCGCGATCAGATGCCGCGGCCGTCGCCGGAACAGCAGCGCGGCCGCCAGCTCGCGGGCCAATTCCAACAGCTGGCCGTGGTGCGCGCCGCCCTGTCCGAGCGGCAACTGCTCGAAGTCATGGCCGACTTCTGGACCAATCACTTCAACGTGTTCCTGGCGAAAGGGGCCGACCGGTTTCTCACGCCCTCCTACATCGAAGGGACGATCCGCCCGCACGCGCTCGGCCGGTTCGAAGACCTGCTCATCGCCACGGCGCAGAGCCCGGCGATGCTGTTCTACCTCGACAACGCCCAGAGCGTCGCGCCGGGGTCCGCTCCGCCCGCGTTGCGCCGACACCGGCCCCGACCGCCTGACCGCCTGACCGCCCGCATGCCCCAGGGCATCAACGAGAACTACGCGCGCGAGCTGCTCGAGCTCCACACACTCGGTGTGGACGGAGGCTACACGCAGCAGGACGTAGGCGAGGTGGCGCGCATCTTCACCGGCTGGAGCATCCAGCGCCCGCAGGAGGGCGCGGGCTTCGTGTTCCGCGAGTGGGCCCACGACCGGGGTGAGAAACAGGTGCTGGGTGTGAGGTTCCGGGGGGGGATGGATGAAGGGATCCGCCTGCTCAAGCTGCTCGCCGGCCACCACGCCACGATGCACCACGTGAGCCGCAAGCTGTGCGCGCGGTTCGTGAGCGACGACCCTCCCGACGGCTGTATCGACGACGCAGTGGAAGCCTGGCACCACTCGAACGGCGAGATCCGCGCGGTGCTCCGGGCCATCTTCCACTCGCCCGACTTCTGGGCACCCGCAGCCGCGCGGGCCAAGGTGAAGACCCCGCTCGAGTTCGTCGTGAGCGCGGTCCGTGCCGTCGGCGCCGATCCCGACACGACGCCGCGCCTGGCGCTCGCGGTCGCCCGCCTCGGCCAGCCGCTGTACCTCCAGGCCGTGCCGACCGGGTATCCCGAAACCCAGGCCGAGTGGGTCAACAGCGGCGCCCTGCTGAACCGGATGAACTTCGCGGTCGCGCTCGCCG
Organism: Gemmatimonadales bacterium; assembly: GCA_050732995.1. Taxonomy (GTDB): domain Bacteria; phylum Gemmatimonadota; class Gemmatimonadetes; order Gemmatimonadales; family GWC2-71-9; genus JBOHSA01. Next base: position 8,061 of record JBOHSA010000106.1, read on the forward strand.
CGGGCCGCCTGCCCGGCGTGGTGCTCGACCTGGAGCCGGTCGTCCCGCGCGCCACGCAGCCCGCGCAGCTCGTCGATCTCGTGAACGACCGCATCCTCGGCGGCGCCATGTCCGAGCGGACCAAGGCGGTCCTGCGACAGCAGCTGGCGGACATCACGGATCCAACCGCCGCGCGCGCCTTCGCAGTGGGCCTGGCGATCGGCGGGCCGGATTTTCAGCGGCAATAGCGTCGACGGAAGGACGGAAAGTGAGAGCTCCGGCATGACGATCTCGAGACGGTTGTTCGTGAGGTCGGGCGGGCTGGCCCTCGTCAGCCTGGGCCTGGATCCGCTGTTTCTCGCCCGGGCGGCGTACGCCACGTTCCGTCCTTCCGCCTTTCCGTCCTCCCGCCGGATTCTGGTCTGTCTCTTCCAGCGCGGCGCCGTGGACGGGCTGAACATGATCGTGCCGCACGGCGAGGCGCTGTACTACCGGGAGCGCCCGCGCATCGCCATCCCCGCGAAGGACGTGATCGATCTCGACGGGCACTTTGGGCTGCACCCGAGCCTCGCGCCGCTCAAACCCCTGTGGGACAACAAGAGCCTCGCGGCGATCCACGCCGTCGGGTCTCCGGACGCCACCCGCAGCCACTTCGACGCGCAGGACTACATGGAATCGGGGACCCCGGGGCTGAAGGCGACGCGGGACGGGTGGCTCAACCGCTACTGCCAGCACGACCGGGAGCACGCCGAGACGCCGTTCCGCGCGGTCGCGTTCGGCCCCCAGCTCCCTCGGATCCTCGCCGGGTCGGCGCCGAGCCTCGCGATCGACGACCTGCGGGCGTTCGGCCTGCGGGCGCCCCAGGAGGCCGCCCGCGACCGGCTGACGCGCGCGTTCGAGGCGTTGTACGAGGGCTCGGCCACGGGGTTGGTCGCGTCCTCGTCGGAGGAAGGGTTCGAGGCGGTGCGCATGCTCCAGCAGGTCAACCCGACCCGGTACGAGCCGGCGAACGGCGCCGAGTACCCGCGCGGCCGGTTGGGCCAATCCCTGCTCCAGATCGCCCAGCTCATCAAGGCGAACGTGGGGCTCGAGATCGCCTTCGCCGACGTGGGCGGCTGGGACACGCACGTGAATCAGGGCGCCAGCGAGGGCCAGCTCGCCGCCCGGCTCCGCGAGCTGGGCCAGGCGCTCGCGGCCTTCGCGCGCGACCTGGGCGAGGGGATGCGCGATGTGGTGGTACTCACCATGTCCGAGTTCGGGCGCACGGTGCGCGAGAACGGCAACAGCGGCACCGACCACGGCCGCGCGACGGCGATGTTGGCCCTGGGAGGCGGCGTGAACGGCGGCCGGGTCCTGGGCCGTTGGCCCGGCCTCGATCCCGCCCGCCGGTTCGAGGGCCGGGATGTGGCGGTGACCACCGATTTCCGCGACCTGTTCGCGGAAGTGCTCGCCCGGCACCTGGGGGCGCCGGACGTGGCTCCGGTGTTCCCGGGGTATACGCCAGACCCGGGCAGGTTCCTGGGCGCCATCACAGGCTGAACTGCGTAGGGTAGACAGACGTAACTACGGCTTGGTGTCTTTCCCTTACGGCTTCCCCGTACGTATTCTTTGTTCTTGTGAACGACCTCACCCTTCAGCTGATCGCGGCAGCGGGGCGCGCGAAGCAGACCCGGCAGTTCTGGGAGGTGGCCGCCACGCTCCTGCGCGGCTGGGCGGGGGACGCGGGCGTGGTCCTGCGCTACGCGGGCACGAAGGAATCGGGGGTCGTGACGGCCGGCCCGCCCGGCGCGGGCTCGCCGCAGAAGGCCGAATGGCACGACGCGGAAGGGCGCCGCGTCGAGTTGGAGGTCACGGGCGCCCGTCCCGATCTGACGGCGGCCGACCTGCGGGCTGGGGTCGAGCTCGTGGCCAGCCTCGCGGTGATGGCCGGCCGCCGGGCCAACCTCGAGCGCGAGCGGCGGTTGGGGACGTTCCTGGTCGAGCTCTCACGCTGGCTCCTCGCCGCCCCGGAAAAGGATCTTCTGCTCCGCTACACGCTGCAGAGCGTGATGCGGCTGGTGGACGCGCAGGGGGCGTTCGTCGCGCTGCGCGAGGGGGGCGCGAGCGCCAGCGACTCGCTGCGCGTGGCGATGGCGGTGGGGGAGACGGCGCCGCTCCAGGGGAAGGAGCTCAGCGTCACAACCAGCGTCGCCGGCCGGGTGATCCGGACCGGTGAGGCGCTCATGAGCGCCGACCTCCGGGCCGAGCGGGACACGAGCCCGATCGCGCGGTACCTGCAGGACACGATGCGGGGTGGGATGATCGCCCCGCTCCACACCTCGGCGGGCGTGGTGGGCGCGGTGGGTGTGGCGCGCCACCACCTGCCCGGCGCACCGGCACCCGAGCCTTTCACCCTGCACGAGCTCCATTACTTCACCGCCGTGGCCGCGCACATCGCGGGCGGCCTCGAGCTGTCGCAGGCCGTGGCGGCCACCCGGGCGGCCGCGGACCGCGCGCGGGCCATGGTGAACGCGAGCCCGCTCCCGATGGCCCTGGTGGATACCGAGGGCGTCGTGCTGCAGATCAACCTGGCCGGGGCCCAGGTGTTCGGCCTCGAGACGGAGCAGACCGTACTGGGCCGCCACCTCGACGGCCTGGGCCTCTCGCCCAGCGGGATCCCGCTGCGGCTCGTCCTCGCCGGCCGCCAGGACGGGGAGCCGTGGCACGGGCGGGTGCTCGTCACCCAGCCCAGCGGAGACCGCCGGATCTGCGACTGCACGGTGACGGGCCTCACGGGGTTGGGCTCGCGCGACCTGCTGGTGGCGTTGTACGACCGGACGGATGAGCTCCGTGCCCAGCGCGAGCTGATCGCGCGCGAAAAGCTCGCGACGGTCGGCGAGATCGCGAGCGGCGTCGCCCACGAAGTCAACAACCCGCTCGCGGCGATCCGGATGGAGGCCGAGCTCCTGGCGCGCTCGACGCGCGACCCCGAGACCACCGCCGCCACGAGCACCATCGTGCGCGAGGTGGACCGCGCGGCGCGGATCGTGCGTAGCCTGCTGCGGCTCGCGCGCCGCGCCGACACCGCCCCCACCCGCATCCAGGTCAACGAGCTGGTACGCGACGTCGCCGAGATCCGCCAACGAGTGCTGCGCGCCGACAACGTCGAATTCCGCACCCGGATGGATCAGGCGGCCCCGGCGGTGCTCGGCCTCGGCCAGGAGCTGCAGCAGGTGGTGATCAACCTCGTCACCAACGCCGAGCACGCCGTCCGCAAAACCGGGAGCGGCGAGCGGCCGGCGGTCATTCAGCTCACGACGCAGGCCCGGAACGGCTGGGTTCGGCTCACCGTGGAGGATTCGGGGACCGGCATTCCCCAGGACATCCGCGCCCGCATCTTCGATCCGTTCTTCACAACCAAGGGCCCGGACGAGGGCTCCGGTCTCGGTCTCGCGATCTGCCAGCGCGTGGTCGCGGAGGTGGGTGGGAAGCTCTGGCTGGAAGACTCCGAGGAGCTGGGCGGCGCGAAGTTCGTGGTCGAGCTCCCCACCGCCCCGGACCGGCTCGACGTGATCGGCTGAGCCGCTACGCCTCGAGGATCCGCTGGCGGTAGCGCACCAGCGTCACGAGCCCCAGGACGCCGATCCCGACGAGCAGCAGGGACAGCCGCCAGTCGAGGTCGAACACCAGGGTGCCGAGCACCCCGGCAGCGGTGTAAGCCAGGCTCGCGACCAGCCCCAGCATCACGACTTCCTTGCGCGCCATCAGAATGCCGAACACATAGCCCCAGCTGAACCCCGCCAGGAGCAGGAAGACGATCGCGTTGGGGAACACCTTTTCCCAGAAGTCGACGAGATTGAGCGCGCCGGCGAACAGGCAAAACAGGCCGATCACCGAGTGGGTGGCCAGGTGCAGGGCCAGGGGCAGCGGCAGGGTGCCCATGCGGTTGAAGGTCATACTGATAAAATAGACGCGTAGGCGCACAGGCGCTAAGGGGCTGAGACGCTAAGGGGCTAAAGGGCTAAGCGAGATGCAGGCGACACGCACATATCTGGAGCTGCGGAGCCCGACTGACTTTCGACCCGCGTTCGGGCAGTTCACCGATCTGCGCGTCGAGCGCGTGCATCGGCCGCTTCCCGATCTCTACCGTCGGCTCTACCGCACCGTGGGCGAGGCGTTCCACTGGCGGGACCGCTGGGATTGGACGGACGCCGAGATCGGGGCGCACCTCGCCCGACCGGAGATCACGCTCCACGTGGCGACCCAGGCCGGGGATGGTGCCATCGCCGGCTGGTACGAGCTGCGCCGCGTGGCCGAAGACGACTCGGTGGAGATCGCCTATTTCGGGCTGTTCCCCGACGCGATCGGCCGCGGGCTCGGCAAGCATCTGCTGTCGTGCGCGGTGCGCGACGCCTGGGCCCTGAACCCGGCGCGGGTCTGGCTGCACACCTGCACGCTCGACCATCCGCATGCCCTGCCGAACTACGAGGCCCGCGGATTCCGGCGGTACAAGACGGAGATCTATGAGGTAGAGGGGTAATTGCGGATTGCGGATTGCGGAGTTTACATGGAAGGCTGAGTCGCCGATCGACCCGCCATATCAAATCCGCATTCCACAATCCGCAATCCGCATTAGATTCACCGCGTGAACATCACCATCCCGCGCAAGTGGCTCATCATCGGCGGCGCCATCCTCACGCCGATCGTGCTGCTGTTCCTCTATACGTGGTCGGTGCTCGCCTGGAGCTACTCCGAGGGCGAGCGGGCCGGCTACGTGCAGAAGTTCTCCAAGAAGGGTTGGGTCTGCAAGACGTGGGAGGGGGAGCTGGCGATGGTCTCGATCCCAGGCACGATGCCGGAGAAGTTCTACTTCAGCGTCCGGGACGACGGCGTCGCCGAGCGGATCAACCAGTCCATGGGCAAGCGCGTCTCGCTGAGCTACGAGCAGCACCCGGGCGTCCCGACGAGCTGCTTCGGGGAGACCGACTACTTCGTGTACGACGTGAAGGTCGTGGAATGACGGGCGGAAACAGCTTCGGCAGCCGGGCGCGGCTCACCGCGGGCGGCCGGGAATACGAGATCTTCCGCCTGGACGCGCTGGAGCGGCGGGGCCTGCCGGTGACGCGGCTGCCCTATTCGCTCAAGATCCTGCTCGAGAACCTGCTGCGGCGGGAGGACGGCCGCACCGTGCGGGCCGAAGAGATCGAGGCCCTCGCCCGCTGGGACCCCAAACGGGCTCCCGAAGACGAGATCGCCTTCATGCCGGCCCGGGTGCTGATGCAGGACTTCACGGGCGTCCCGGCTGTGGTGGACCTCGCCGCCATGCGCGACGCGATGCGGCAGATGGGCGGAGACCCCAAAAAGGTCAATCCCCTCCTCCCCGCCGAGCTGGTGATCGATCACTCCGTCATCGTGGATGAGTTCGGGACTCCCCAGGCATTCGAGGTCAACGCCGAGCTGGAGTTCCGCCGCAACCGCGAGCGGTACGCCCTCTTGCGCTGGGCGCAGCAGACGTTCCAGGGATTCCGCGTCGTTCCCCCGGACACGGGGATCGTGCACCAGGTCAATCTCGAGTACCTGGCGCGAGTCGTTTTCACCACGGAGGGGAAGGCGCCGCAGGCGTACCCAGACACACTGGTCGGCACGGACTCGCATACCACGATGATCAATGGGCTGGGCGTGCTCGGCTGGGGCGTGGGCGGGATCGAGGCCGAGGCCGCGCTGTTGGGGCAGCCGGTCTCGATGCTCATCCCCCAGGTGGTCGGGTTCCGGCTCACCGGGCGCCTGGCAGAAGGCGCCACGGCGACCGACCTCGTGCTGACCGTGACCGAAATGCTCCGGAAGAAGGGGGTCGTCGGGAAGTTCGTCGAGTTCTACGGCCCCGGGGTCGGCGCGCTGCCGCTGGCCGACCGCGCCACGATCGGCAACATGGCGCCCGAATACGGCGCCACCGTGGGGATTTTCCCCGTGGACCAGGAGACTTTGCGTTACCTCGAATTCACCGGCCGGCCCAAGGAGCAGGTGCGTCTCGTCGAAGCGTACATGAAGGAGCAGGGTCTGTTCCACACGCCCGACGCGCCGGAGCCCGCCTACACTGACACCCTGGAGCTCGATCTTGGCACCGTGGAGCCGAGTCTCGCCGGGCCGCGCCGGCCGCAGGACCGCGTGCCGCTGCGCGAGGTAGGGCAGAACTTCCTCGCGGCGCTGCCGTCGCTCATGAAGCCCACGTCCCCCATCGCGGCTCCGTCCCCCGCCAACGCCCATCGCTGGGAAGAGGAGGGCGGCAACGTCGCCACGGCAGTGGAAGCGCCGCCCGCGCGCCGGACGCACGTTACGCTGACCCTCGACGACGTCCAGCACCAGCTGCGCCACGGCTCCGTCGTGATCGCCGCGATCACGAGCTGCACCAACACCTCGAACCCGTCGGTGATGGTGGCGGCGGGGCTCGTCGCCAAGAAGGCGGTCGAGAAGGGCCTCCGGTCGCAACCCTGGGTGAAGACGAGCCTCGCACCGGGCTCCAAGGTCGTCACCGACTACCTGCGGCAGGCGGGGTTGACGCGGTACCTCGAGGCGCTGCGCTTCCACCTGGTGGGCTACGGCTGCACGACCTGCATCGGGAACTCAGGGCCTTTGCCCGAGCCCGTGTCGGCGGCGGTGGCCGAAGGGGAGCTCGTGGTCTGCGCGGTGCTCTCGGGGAACCGCAACTTCGAGGGCCGGATCCAGCAGGAGGTGCGCGCCAACTACCTGGCCTCCCCGCCGCTCGTCGTCGCGTACGCGCTGGCGGGGCGCATCGACCTCGACCTCCACCGCGACCCGCTCGGCACCGACCGCGAGGGGAAGCCGGTGTTCCTGGCGGACGTCTGGCCCACGACCCAGGAAGTGGACGAGGTGATCCGCCGTTCGATCAAGTCGGCGATGTTCCGGGAGTCGTACGGCGACGTGTTCCGGGGAGACGAGCGGTGGAACGGGCTCCCCGTGCCCGAAGGGGATCTCTTCGCCTGGGAGCCGGACTCGACCTACATCCGCCGGGCGCCCTACTTCGACGGCATGCCGAGCACGCCAGGGCCGATCACCGACATCCGCGGCGCGCGGGTGCTGGCGCTGCTGGGTGACAGCATTACCACCGATCACATCTCCCCGGCCGGGGCCATCAAGAAGACCAGCCCGGCGGGGCAGTACCTGATCGAGCGCGGCGTCCAGCCCGCGGATTTCAATTCCTACGGCGCGCGGCGCGGTAATCACGAGGTGATGGTGCGCGGCACGTTCGCCAACGTCCGCCTGAAGAACCTGCTCGCACCCGGGACCGAAGGGCCGGTGACCGTCCACTTGCCCGACGGGGAGCAGATGACGATCTACGAGGCGTCGCTCAAGTACCAGGCGGAGGGGACGCCGCTGATCGTGCTCGCGGGGAAGGAGTACGGCTCGGGCTCCTCCCGCGACTGGGCGGCGAAGGGACCCCGGCTGCTCGGCGTGCGCGCGGTGATCGCGCAGAGCTACGAGCGGATCCACCGCTCGAACCTGGTGGGGATGGGGATCCTGCCTCTGCAGTTCCGGGCCGGCCAGGGGAGCGAATCGCTCGGCCTAACGGGGAAAGAGATCTACGACATCGCGGGGCTGAGCGAGATCCTCACCGAGGGCTTCCCGCACGGCAAGGAGCTGACCGTGACGGTCACCCGGGTGGACGGCTCGCAGCTCGAGTTCCGGGCCACGGTGCGGATCGACACTCCACAGGAGCTGCAGTATTACCGGCACGGCGGGATTCTCGAGTACGTGCTGCGGCAGCTGGCGGGAAGGCAGTAAGACAAGGGCCCGGCGCGCAGCCGGGCCCCGGTGCCCCAGGTTCAGGTGAATCCTACCGCGCGGCGCCACCGACCATGAACGAGACCCCGACGCGGAACTGGAAGACCGTCCCGTTCGAGTCGGAATTCGGGATGGTCGTTCCGTCGGCGTCGATGTCCCCCAGCGAGACGGAATGGAACACCGCACCGAGATCGAGCGACGTCGAGGACGAGAGGCTGACCAACACTCCGCCGCCTGCGCCGAAGGCGAAACCGGACGATGTCAACTTGTTGGCGTCGGGTGTCCCATCGCCATCGAAGTCCGGGTCACTCACCCTGCCTTGAACCCAACCCCCGCGCCCGGCGACGTAAGGCGTAGCCTTGCCCGACGCCGTCGCGAACATGTACCGGCCCTCGGCGATGAGGCCGAGGATCTTGACGCTGGCGGCAAGATTGTCCTGGTTGTGGCTCGAGTACTGGACCCCACCCCCGAGCTTCACGACCTTGCCGGCGGAGAACATCACCTTGGCCTCCCCGCCGAAGCCCGCGTCCGTACCCTCGAAATCGTCCCCGCTGAGGCTGAGGAACTGGCCACCGACGCCGATCGACACCTGGGCGCCGGCGCGCGCGGGCGTGAAGCAGAGCAGGGCGACGACGACCGACACCACCAGAGACAGTAGCTTGGCTGAGCGCATGGTGCCTCCTGGCCTTAGGGTGTGCACAGACGCGACTCCTAGACTACGGTTGACTTTGGTCTGCCGTTGTCACCCCTGGGCCGGAGCATCGAGCAGCGCGTCCAGCTCCGCCCGGGGGACGGCGCCGACCTTCCGCCCGGCCTCCCGCCCTTCTTGGAACAGGATCAGCGTCGGAATGCCGCGGACGCCGAAGCGCTCCGTCATGACCGGGTTCCGGTCGGTATCGAGCTTCAGGACCACGACCTCCCCGGTGCGCCCCTGGGCGATGTCGTCCAGGATCGGGGCCATGATCTTGCAGGGGCCGCACCAGTCGGCGTAGAAGTCCACGAACACGGGGACGGTCGTTTCCGCGACGACGCGCTCCAGGGTGGCGTCCGACACCGCCAGCGGGCGGTCGAGCCGGAGCGGGCGACCGCACGAGCCGCATTTGGGCCGATCCTTGATCCGCGTGAGGTCCACGCGGTTCAGCGTGCCGCAGAACGGGCAGGCGACCGTCGCGCGACGGCTGGGCTTCGGATCCGTCATCTCCCGGCGTCCTCCCTTGGACTGAAGCTACGATAGTCTCCGCTGTTGGGGGACGCTTTCGTTCCGGCCCAGGACTACCCATTCTAGACGGACGACCCGACCCCTGGAGATCGCGACGTTGGCGAGTGAGTGGTGCAGTCGGAGGCGGTGTTCGACCTGGTGCGCCAGATCCCCCAGGTGGCGGACGGCATCCGGTGCCACTGCGGCTGTGCCACGGTACCGGGTATTATTCCCTCCTCTCGTGCTACGAGGGAGTCGGCATGGCGCAGCACTGCGACGTCTGCCAGGGCCAGGCGCGGCTCGTCCACAAGCTGCACGGCCAGGGGTGGTCCCTCAACGGCATCCAGTCCGCGATCGACGCGGCATACGGCTGATGTAGCTGTGATCACCTGTCGCTCGGAGGTGCCCATGATCGGCGTCGCCCTCTCTCTCGCTCTCACGACCTCGGCCGTCGCCCAGATCCGAGCCAGCGAGCGAGCCACCGTGGCGCAGACGGTCGACGGCACCGTCATCACGGTCGAGTACTCGCGTCCCCAGGGGCGGGGCCGGCGCGAGCTATTCGGGGCGCGGGGCAAGGGGGTCGTGCACTGGGGCGAGATGTGGACTCCAGGCGCCAACTGGGCGACGACGAGCGCGGGCCGTGGACCGTGCACCTGCACAAGAACCCCCGCCTGTACCACACGCAGGGACCCAAGGCGGACGCCCAATTCGTCACGCTGAGCGTGACCCCGCGCCGCGAGGACCACCTGGATGTCCTGACGTTCGACTTTCCCCAGGTCGGCCAGACCGGCACCACGCTGCGGATGCGCTGGGGCCGCACCACCGTGGCGCTCGAGATCGCCGTCCGGCCGAGCCGTCCCGCGGCGGGACTACCCGCCGAGGCGCTGGCGCCGTATCTGGGCAGCTACACCGCGACCATGACCGGAGACTCGACCGTGATGCCGGTCGAGGTCGTCGGCGCGAGCGGCGTCCTGCGGGCCGTCTTCGAAGGGAAGTTCCCCTTCACCTGGGAGCTCATCCCCACCGACGAGCCGCACCGCTTCATGCCCGCCTTCCTCGACAAGGGCAAGGTCTTCGACGTCGAGGACGCGGCGCCGTTCATCTTCGAGCTCGAAGCTGGCCGCGTCGTCGCCTTCCGGGTCATGGGGATCGAGGAGGTGTGGTTGAAAGGGAAGCGCCGGGGGT
>JBOHSA010000107.1:0-4497 GCA_050732995.1 Gemmatimonadales bacterium
GGGCCGGACGTATCGCGCGAGGGCGTGCAGCGCGACCTGCTCCCGATCGTCGAGGGCTCCACGGTGCAGACCCGCTACGGCTACGTGCGCACCGACCACATCCTGTTCATCGCCGCGGGCGCGTTCCACATCTCCAAACCGTCGGACCTGATCCCCGAGCTGCAAGGCCGCTTCCCGATCCGCGTGGAGCTCGCGCCGCTCACCGAAGACGACTTCGTCCGGATCATGACCGAGCCGGAAAACGCGCTGACCAAGCAGTACGCGGCCCTGTGCGCCGCCGACGGCGCCACGCTCGAGTTCACGTCCGACGGCGTGCGCGAAATCGCGCGCATCGCCGCCAAGGTCAACGAGCGGATGGAGAACATCGGCGCGCGCCGGCTGCACACCGTGATGACGACGCTCCTGGAAGAAGTGCTCTTCGAGCTGCCCGAGTTTCCGTCCAAACAGATCGTGTTCGACGCGGCCTCGGTGCGCGAGCGGCTGACCCGGATCGTGGACGACGAAGACCTGCGGCGCTACATCCTGTAGAAAGCCACTGCAAAAACCAAGACGGAGAGACAAGACCGTAGAGAGTAACCCGTAGAGAGAAACCCGTAGGGGATCCCACATCACAAATCTGTCCTGCCGCCCAGTATCGGCGGCGGCCCGCCTTGTCACCCGCCCGGGGGGCGGGTAGAATGAGCCTCGGAAGCCTGTCATTTTGACCTGCCCCCCTCAGGGATTCCATGGCCAAACGGGACTTTCTCGCCGTCACTGACCTCACCCGGGAAGAAGTGCTCAGACTGTTCGACCTGGCCCGGCGCATGAAGCAGGGCGCCTACACCGAGGCGCCGCTCGCCGGCAAGACCCTGGCCATGATCTTCGCCAAGTCGAGCACCCGGACCCGGGTGTCCTTCGAGGTCGGCGCCTACCAGCTCGGGGGCCAGGCGCTGTTCCTCTCGGCCAAGGACATCCAGCTCGGCCGGGGCGAGCCGATCCCGGACACCGCGCGGGTCCTGTCGCGTTACGTGGACGGCATCATGATTCGCACGTTCGACCACGGGGAGGTCGAGGAGCTCGCGCGCCACGCCACGATCCCCGTGATCAACGGCCTCACCGACCGGTCGCACCCCTGCCAGGTGCTGGCGGACCTGTTGACCGTGCGGGAGGCGCTGGGGACGTGGGAGGGGAAGCGGTTCGCCTGGGTGGGGGACGGGAACAACATGGCGAATAGCTGGCTCGAGGCGGCCGCGGTGCTGGGCTTCGAGCTGCGGCTCGCCTGCCCCGAAGGGTTCGAGCCCGATCGCGCGCTGTTCGAGCGGGCCCAGGCCACGGGGAAGGGCTGCGTGATGGTCACCGAGGTCCCGGAGGAAGCGGTCGAAGGCGCCCATGTGGTGAACACCGACGTGTGGGCCTCGATGGGGCAGGAGGGCGAGGCCGAAGCGCGGCGCAACGCCTTCCGCGGCTATACCGTGGACGCGGAGCTGATGAAGCTGGCCGACCCGGGCGCGATCTTCCTGCATTGCCTGCCGGCCCATCGGGGTGAGGAGGTCACGGCCGACGTCATCGACGGCCCTCAGTCGCGCGTGTGGGACCAGGCCGAAAACCGGCTGCACGTCCAGAAGGCGCTGCTCGCCACCCTGATGGGATGACGGAGAGACCCTAGAACGATGGCCGACGCGAAGCTCAAGCGGACTCCGCTGCACGCGGTCCACGTCTCCCTCGGCGCGAAGCTCGTGCCATTCGGCGGCTACGAGATGCCCGTGACCTACCCGGCCGGCATCTCGGCCGAGCACCGGGCGGTGCGTGAAGCGGTGGGCCTGTTCGACGTGTCTCACATGGGCGAATTCGAGGTCACCGGCCCCGACCGCAACGCGTTCGTCCAGCGGGTCACCAGCAACGACGTCGGGGCCCTGAAGCCCGGCCAGGCGCAATACTCGGCGCTGCTCACCGAGCAGGGCACCTTCGTGGACGACTGCCTGGTGTACCGGTTCGAGGACAAGCTGATGCTGGTCGTCAACGCCTCGAACATCGCGAAGGACTGGGAGCACATCGTGGAGCAAAAGGGCGGGGCGAACGTCCGTCTGCGGAACATCTCGGACGAAGTGGCGCTGCTCGCGCTCCAGGGGCCGAACGCGGAGGACTTGCTCGCCCCCCTGACGACCATCGGCGTGAAGCTGCTCCCGTACTACCACTTCACCGACGGGAAGGTCGCCGGGGCGCAGTGCTTCGTCTCCCGCACCGGCTACACGGGGGAGGACGGCTTCGAGCTGTACTGCCGCGCGGGCGACGCGGAGCAGCTATGGCACGCACTGGCGGGCCCGGGTCGCGCCGAGCCGTGCGGCCTGGGGGCGCGGGATACGCTGCGGCTCGAGGCGGGCATGCCGCTCTACGGCAACGACATCGACGACAGCACCACGCCGTTCGAAGCGGGGCTCGGTTGGATCGTGAAGCTGGATAAGGGCGCCCCGTTCACCGGGCTCAAGGCCTTGAAGCAGCAGAAGCTCGACGGCATCAAGCGCAGGCTGGTGGGCTTTTCGATCGGCGAGCCCAAGGTCGTGGCGCGCCACGGCCACGACGTGTACCTGAACGGCCGCAAGGTGGACCAGGTGCGCAGCGGCACCGTGACCCCCACCGTCAACACCGCCATCGGCACGACGTACCTGCCGGTCGACCAGGCGAAGCCGGGCACGGGGTTCGAAGTGGACGTGCGCGGCCGGCGCGTTTCGGCGACCGTGGTCCAGCTCCCGTTCGTGCCGCATCGGACGAAGAAATGACGGGGGGGGACGGAGGAGGACGGGGAAAGACGGGGCATAAGACCCCACTGATCCGAATCGCGATCCTGACGGTCTCCGATCTTGGCGCCGTGGGGCAACGGACCGACACGTCGGGAGACACGATCCTCGATTGGGCGGGGGAACGAGGGTACGAGGTCGTGGTGCGCAGCGTGGTACCCGACGAGACCGATCGGATCGCGGGCAAGCTGTGCCGCTGGGCGGATTCCGGGGAGGTGGATGTCATTCTGACGACGGGCGGGACGGGGCTGACGGGGCGCGACGTGACGCCGGAAGCCACGGCGGCCGCGCTCGACCGCGTCGCGCCCGGGATCGCGGAAGCCCTGCGCGCCGCGGCCGCCCCGGGCTTCCCCCGGGCGTGGCTGTCGCGCGGCACCGCCGGCACCCGGGGCAAGACCCTGATCGTGAACCTCCCGGGCTCCCCGGGCGGGGTCAAGGATGGGCTGGATGTGTTGGACGGGCTGCTGGACCACGCGGTGGAGCTGATCACCGGCGCGCACACCACCCACGACGCACCACGCACGCCGCATGGCTGATCGCATTCTCGTCACCGGCGACGACCTCGAGCAGGCGGTCCGGATCAACGCCCACCTCGAGCGCGCCGGGTTCGACACCGCGCTCACCACGTCGCTCGACGACGTCGGCCAGGCGATCCGGCGCCGCGAGCCCGACTGCCTCATCCTCAGCGGCGGGTTGCACGAGCCCTCCGCCGCCCGGCTGCTCGCGGCGGCGCGCGAGCGGTCCATCTCGACCCTCGGCCTCGTCGAGTCGACGGAGCCCGACGCCAAGGGGATCGCGCGCGCGCTCGGCCTGACCGCCTACCTGAAAAAGCCCGCCGACCCCGCCGAGGTCGCCGCCACCGTGCGGCGCCTGATCGAGCGGCGCAAGCTGCAGCAGCGCACCGGCATCATCGGCGAATCGCCCGCGATCCAGGAAGTCCTCGTCAAGATCGAGCAGATCGCCCCCGTTACCTCCACCGTGCTGGTCGAGGGCGAGTCGGGGACGGGCAAGGAGCTGGTCGCCCGGGGGATCCATGACCTCTCGCCGCGCCGCGGCAAGGCGTTCATCGCGGTGAGTTGCGCCGCGCTGCCCGAGACGCTGCTCGAGAGCGAGCTGTTCGGCCACGAGAAGGGCGCCTTCACCGGCGCGGCCGAGCGCCGGCTCGGCCGGTTCGAGCTGGCCGACGGCGGCACCATCTTCCTCGACGAGGTCGGGGAAATGCCGCCCGCCACCCAGGTGAAACTCTTGCGCGTGCTGGAGGACCGGTCGTTCTTCCGCGTGGGCGGCACTCAGGCCATCAAGGTGGACGTCCGCGTCGTCGCCGCCACCAACCGCTCGCTGAAAGACGCCGTCGCCCTCGGCCGGTTCCGGGACGACCTGTTCTACCGGCTCAACGTCCTCTACATCTACCTGCCGCCGTTGCGCGAGCGGAAGTTCGACATCCCGCTCCTGGTTCGGCGCTTCATCGCCGAGTTCGCGGCGACCCACGCCCGCCCGGATCGTCCGTTTCGGGGGATCACCGCCGAGGCGATGCAGCTCCTGGTCGAAGCCGAGTGGCCGGGCAACGCGCGCCAGCTGCGCAACCTCATCGAATCGATGGTCGTGCTGGCGCCGGAAGGGGAGATCCGAGCGAGCGACATCCCGCGCGACATCCGCGAGCGCACTCTCGGGGGGGGTGTGGGCCTCCCCGTCCGCGTTGGAGGGGGGGGGGGGGGGGGGGGGG
>JBOHSA010000108.1:0-7144 GCA_050732995.1 Gemmatimonadales bacterium
CCCCCCCCCCCCCCCCCCCCCCCTGGCGTCCGTGGCGCTGGGCCACCGGCGCCTGGCGATCCTCGATCTGTCGGATCGCGGGCTGCAGCCGATGGCGGTGGGGAACCCTCCGGTCTGGATCGTGTTCAACGGCGAGATCTACAACCACGTGGAGCTGCGGGCCGAGCTCGCGGCGCGCGGGTACGCGTTTACAACGCGGACGGACACCGAGGTCCTGCTCCAGGCCTACCGGCACTGGGGCGAGGAGTGCCTGGCGCGCCTCGACGGGATGTACGCCTTCGCCATCTGGGACCCGGCCCGCGGCCGGCTGTTCTGCGCCCGCGACCGCCTCGGGATCAAGCCGTTCTACTACGCCGCCCCCACGGGCTACCTGATCTTCGCCTCGGAGATCAAGGCGTTGCTCGAATTCCCCGGCCTCGAGCCCGTGCCGGACGACGCCGCGGTGCTCGGCTTCTTGATTCATGGCAACTGCGATTACGGGGAGCGGACCGTGCTGCGCGACGTCAAGGCGCTCCCCGCCGCGCATGCGCTCACGTTGGATCTCGGCACCGGCCGCTGGACTACGCGGCCCTACTGGCAGCTCGCGCCCCAGCCGACCAACGGCACGGGGGACGGCGAGCACGTCGCCCGCCTGCGCCAGCTCCTCCTCGGCACCACTTGCAAGCACCTCATCAGCGACGTGCGGGTCGGCAGCTGTCTCAGCGGGGGCCTCGACTCCTCGACCGTCGTGTCGCTCATGGACAAGATCCGGCGGGAGCAACCGGAGGCCGCAGCGGCCATCGGCGACCGCTTCTTTACGTTCACGTCGTGTTACCAGTATCGGGAGCTCGACGAGCGGGACTACGCGCTGGCGGCGGCGGAACGGATTCGCGCGACTCCCCACCTGGTGTTCCCCTCGGCCGAGGACTTCTGGGAGGTCTTCCCGCGCCTCGCCTGGCATCAGGACATGCCGTTCGCGTCCCTGAGCTACTACGCGCAATGGCGCGTGATGCGCGCCGCGAAGGAGGCCGGCGTCAAAGTGCTGCTGGACGGCCAGGGAGGGGACGAGGTCTTCGGGGGCTACGCCAAGTTCCGCTACGCCTACCTGGCCTCGCTGCTCCGGTCCGGCCGCCTGCCGGCGTTCGCCCGCGAGCTCGGCGCAGCGGTGCTGCACGGCGACCGCTACGTGCTGGATCTCCGCCGGGGATACCGCTACCTGCCGAAAAGCTGGCGTCGGCTGCTCAGCGTGGACTCCCTGCTGCAGCGGGTGCTCAACGCGGACTGGGGCAGCGCCGTCTCGACCGAAAGCGCGCCCGCCACCCGCTGGTGGCGCTACGCCTCGGGCCGGACGACGGACGACTTCGCGGGCACGATCATGCAGCGGATGCAGGTGGACGACATCGTCATGGACACCCTGCCCCAGCTGCTGCGCCACGAGGACCGGTCGTCCATGGCGTTCTCGCTCGAGGCGCGCGTCCCGCTGCTGGACCACCACGTGGTGGAATACGGCCTCTCGCTACCCGACCACCTGAAGGTGCGCAATGGGTTCAGCAAGGTCGCCGTCCGGCGCGCCATGAACGGGCTGCTCCCCGACGCGGTCCGGTGGCGGAAGACGAAACTGGGCTTCGCGGCGCCCGACCGCCGGTGGTTGACGCAGGACCTGCGCGGACGGGTCACCGAGCTGATCGGCGAGGACCTCCGCTGTCACAGGTACGTCGACCCGGTCGCGCTGCGCCGCTGGTACCATTCGGCCGAGGCGACGCGGGCCAACGAGGAGTCGTACCTCGGCCTGTTCCGCGTGCTGGCGCTGGAAATGTGGATGCGGGCCTTTCGCGTCAATTAGGGCGGCCGTGCTGCTTCAGCCCGGCGCAGAGGGGAATCCACATTGTGGCGCCCATGCGGCAGAACTCGTGGCCGGGCGAGCGGGGCCGACCCCCGTAACTACCTGCTCCGAAGAGAGTTACCGTGACAGGCCCTGGTGGCGCCCGGGGTCGGCACGAAACGTGACCTAGATCGGAGCCATGACCTCCTTGCGCGCGCCATACGAGACCGCGGTTCGCGGCCTCGTGTCCTTGCCCGACTGGCACCGCGCGCTCACGCGCTTCCGTCTCCGGGAGTTCCAGCTCCGCAGCACGGTCAAGGTGGCGCTCGACTTCTCGCTCAGCGCCCTGGCGGCGGGCATCGCCATCGTGTTGCAGGAAGGGGTGAACGCATTCCGGGGCGGGACCGTGTGGCTCGCGGCGGGCGTCGGGCTGCTCTACGTTACGGCGCACGCGGCGCAGGGGAGCTACCGGAGCATCTGGCGCTACACGAGCCTGCGCGAAGCCGTCGCGATCACGCGGTCGAGTGCCGTCGTACTGATGGCGCTGCTGGCGGCCCGCTGGCTCGGGTTCACCACGACCTCCGGCTCGACGCTCCTGCTGATCACGTTGCTGCTGCTCTTCTTCTGCGTGGGCGTCCGGGCGTGGCGGCGCTGGCAGGCGGGGGAGGAGAAGCGCCACCCGCGGTCCAACGGTTCCGCCCTCGGGCTGCTGGAGCCGCGTCGCGTCCTGATCGCCGGGGCGGGCGAGCACGGCCTCTCGATCGGGCGCGACATCCTGAAGAGCGGGCTCGCCGGCGTCGACTTGGTGGGCTTCCTGGACGATGATCCCGCCAAGATCGGCGCGGCGCTCAACGGCGCGCGGGTCCTCGGCCCGCTCCGCGACGTCCTCGCGATCGCGGAGCAGCACCAGGTGAGCGAAGTCATCGTCGCGATGCCCTCCGCGGATTCGGACCTGGTTCAGTCGTTCATTCGTCGCGTCGAAGACGTCGGCCTGCGCGTCCGCGCGGTGCGCGGCATCGAGCGCTTCGTCATGGGCCGCGACCTGCACCGCCCGGGCACGACCACGATGCACGAGCTGCTGAACGGCGCGAAGCGCTCGGGGGGGGGGGGGAACGGACGCGATCCCGGCGGCCGGCACGACCGCCGCCGCGTGCTCGTGACCGGCGGGGCCGGCTTCATCGGCGCGCACCTGACCCGCATGCTCCTGGACCAGGGCTATCAGGTGCGGGTCCTGGATCGGTTCGATTACGGCCGCTCCGGCCTCGAGGCCATCCAGGCGCACCCGCGCCTGGAAGTGCTGCAGGGCGATATTTGCAACAGCCGCGATGTGAGCCGCGCGGTGCGAGACGTGGACGGGGTCCTCGCCCTCGCCGCGATCGTCGGCGACCCGGCGTGCAATCTGGATCCGGACGAGACGATCAACCTCAACTACACGGCCACGAAGATTCTGGTCGAAACGAGCAATTTCTACGGCGTCCGGCGCCTCGTCTTCGCCTCGAGCTGCAGCGTGTACGGCGCGAGCGACAGCGACTTGCTGACCGAGCGGTCGCGCCTGAACCCCGTCTCCCTGTACGCCCGGACGCGCGTCCTGAGCGAGAATATCCTGTTCGACCGGCGCGGCGACGTGGAGCCGGTGGTGCTGCGCCTGGCCACAGTGTTCGGGCTGTCCCCCCGGATGCGCTTCGATCTGGTCGTCAACACGCTGACGGCCCGGGCGGTGGTGGATCGCCGAATCGCCGTGTTCGGTGGGAATCAGTGGCGGCCCAACGTGCACTGCCGGGACGTGGCCCGCGCCTTCATCCTGACCCTGGAGGCGCCCGCCGCGGCGGTCGCCGGCGAGATCTTCAACGTGGGCGGCGACGCCCTGAACCATCGCATCGCCGAGCTGGGAGAGATAGTCGCGCGGATCGTGGGTGACGTCACCGTCGAGCAGCACGACGAGGTGCCCGATCCCCGCAACTACCGCGTCACCTTCGCGAAAATCCACCGGACCCTCGGCTTCGTCCCCGAGTACACGGTCGCCGCCGGGATCCGCGAGGTGGCCGCGGCCGTGCGCGGCACTCCCATGCTCCAGCACCACCAGCACGCCCTGTTCCACAACGTCCAGGCGTTCAAGCAATCGCTCGCCGGGCCGCGCCGGCGGCGGGACGACCTCGCGCCCGCCGCCGCCGGCGCCTAGCCGCCCCTGGCGCGGCTCGTCAGCGCCTCACACCCCAAGCCTCAGAACTCGTAGGCGCCGATGTCGTGGCCGCCGCCCTGCGGCCGAGGACGCCGATCGATGTCATGCGTCACTTCCGCAATGGACATCCCCGCATCGATCGCCGGGCTCCCCGCCTGCAGGTGGAAGTCGAAGGCGCCCGGATTCACCAACAGCGGGTTCGTGGCGAATTGGTTGTTGCTCTGCGTCATGCCAGGCGGGAGCGTGGTCACAGGGCTGCCGTCCGCCCCGCTGATGAGCAGCTGGCCGCTCGCGACGTTGTGCGTGATCACCACGTTGACGAGCGGCTCGAGATCCCAGGCCATCACGTAGCCGCCGGCGGGATCGTAGAAGATGTTGTTCCGGATCTGCAAGTCGACGACGTCCGCGTCCGTGAAAATGTGCGTCTGACTCCGATAGGGATTACCGAAGGCAAACGTGTTGTTCAGGATTGTCACGTTGGTCGGCGATCCCTGATAGAAGTACACGCCAAACCCATTCCTGTGGTTGTAGAAGATGTTGTTCCGAATCGTGATATTGTTGTGGCCGGGAGTTTGCAGATAGATGCCCGTGTCGCTGTTCTGGAACTTGTTGAAGCCCGCCGGATAGGTGCAGCCGTTCTCTCCCGGATCGTAGCGACCGAGGTCGTGAATCACATTGCCCTCGACGAGCACGTTCCCTCGCTGAATGAAGATCCCCGTCTGGGCGCGGATGGTGGGATTGCAGAAGTTGGAAATGTGGTGAATGTGGTTGCCCACGAGCTGCGAGTTGGCGCCGCCGGCCTGGATCATGATCCCGGACGCCGACGGGGCCGCCACCGTGCCGACGAAGGTGCTCCCCATGCCGAAGATGTCGAACCCTTCGATCCGCACGTACGAGACGGCCGCGAAGTTGAAGCCGTAGCGCGCGGTGTTGTTCTGCCCGTCGATCTTGGCGCCCCACTTGGTGCGCGAGACGAACGTGACGTACTGGCTGGCCGTGCCACCCTGCTGGACCATCACCACCGTGCCGTCAGCGTTCCCATCCGTGTAGATGCCGTCCTCGAACACTACCACATCGCCTGGATTCAACGTCGGAATCGCCATGTTGGCGGGCGTCACGGCGTACACCTGCCCGGTGCAGTACCCGGGCGGCGGGCTGGCGAGCAGGGGGCAGGTCCCGGGGAGCGGCGTCAACGCCGTCACCACCCCCGTCGGCCCGGATTGCGCGGTCGCCGAGCCCACGCTGTTGGTCGCCGTCACGGCGACGCGCAGCGTGAATCCCACGTCCGCCGCGGCCAGTGGATAGGACGTGCCAGTCGCGCTCGCGATGTTCGTGCACGCGCCGCCCGCAGCGTCGCAGCGCTTCCATTGCCGGCTGTACGTGATGGGCGCGGTCCCCTCCCACACGCCGTCGGAGCCGGTCACCACCTGCCCCTCCTGCGCGGCGCCCGAAACGCCGGGGGCCGTCACGTTGACAGGTATGCCGTCTTCGGCCGGCTCGCTGACGGTGGTTTCGCAAGCGAGGACCCCGGCCATGAGAAAACACCACTGCAAGGTGAGCGGGCGCGCCCGGTTCATGCTTCCTCCCCCGTCGGTGGTAATCGTCAACGCCATGCCTCCCGACAACTCAGGACTCGTAGGCCCCGATGTCGTACGCGGTCCCCGTCGGCCGGACGACGCCATCGAAATCGATCGTCACCAGCGTCAAGCTCACCCCGGCGTCGATCGCCGGGCTCCCGGCCTTCAGATGGAAATCAGCCGGGGCATTCACGAACAGCGGATTCGTGTTGAGTCGATTGTTGATCAACGTCATCCCGGACGGCGTGCTGACATCGGTCATGGCGCTGCCGGTCGTGATGTTGTGGCTGACCGTGATGGTGCCGGAGAACCCCTGGGCCTCAATCGTCCGGCCGGCTTCGGGATTGTAGAAGATGTTGTTCGCGATCAGGCTGTTGGAGATCGACGCGTCCAGCACGATATGCGTGTAGTTCTTGTTGGGGTTGCCGAAGGCGAACGTGTTGTTGAGCACGTTCATGTTGGTCAGCGACCCCGGATACATCTGGACCGCCCACCCGTGCCGGGTATTGTAGAAGATGTTGTTCCGAATCATGACCCCGTCGGCCCCCGGGGCCCCGCCGTTGAGATACACCCCGTGGTCCAGGGTCTGATAGCCGGTGAACCCGGTATAGGAGCACCCGTTCTCCCCCGGGAAGAAGCGGCCGATATCGTGGATCAGATTCCGCTCGATGGTGACGTTCGGCACCTGCACGAAAATCGCCACTTGGCCGTTCGTGTTGGTCGACAGGGTGCAGACCCGGCCGATATCGTGGATGTGGTTGCCGACGATCTGCGAGTCATGCCCCCCGTCGTACAGGTCGATGCCGCTGGCGCTGCCCCGGCCGGTCGTGGGGCTCCCCCGGTTCGCGACGCCGTAGATCTCGAACCCTTCGATCCGCACGTAGCCGACGCCGTTGTTGAGGTCGAACCCTTGGGCCGCCGTGCCATTCACGCCGTCCAGCTTGGCACCCCACTGGTTGCGCGCCCGGAACGTCACCCACGCGCCGGCGGTCCCGCCCCGATTGATCGCGACCACCGAGCCATCGCCATCGGTGTCGGTGTAGACCCCGTTGTCGACGATCACCACATCGCCGGGGACGACTACGTCGGCGGCCTTCTGGATCGTGCTGAACGGCGCCGTGGCGGTACCCGCGTTGGCATCGTTGCCCGTCGGCGCCACGTAGTAGGTGCCCACGAGCCCCGACGTCACCGTCACGGCACTCGTCCCGCTCACGCCCTCGCTCGTCGCGGTGATCATCGCCGACCCGGCCGCCACCCCCGTCACCAGGCCGCTGCCGCTCACGGTCGCGGCCCCGGCGTTGCTCGTCGCCCAGGTCACCACCCGGCCCGCGAGCGGATTGCCGCCCGCATCCCGCGGCGTGGCCGTCAGCTGCACCGTCGACCCCTGTGGCACACTCGCCGGCGCCGGCGCCACCGTCACCGAGGCGACCGGGACGCTCGTCACCGTCACGGCGGCCGTCCCGCTCACGCCCTCGCTCGTCGCGGTGATGGTCGCCGAGCCGACGGCGACCGCGGTGACCAGCCCGCTGGGGCTCACCGCAGCGACCCCCCCGTTGTTGCTGGACCAGGTCACGGGGCGGCCCACGA
>JBOHSA010000109.1:0-6136 GCA_050732995.1 Gemmatimonadales bacterium
CGCTTCTTCCGTGGTCGCGGCCACCGCGGCGACGGGATCGCCGACGAAGCGCACCTTGTCGAGCGCCAGGGCGTGCTCGTCCTGGCTGACGGGCAGGATGCCGAAGGGGATCGGGAGATCCGACCCGGTGAGGACGGCCTTCACGCCGGCCAGCCGGGCGGCGCGTGACGGGTCGATGCTGACGATCCGCGCGTGGGGCTGCGGGCTGCGCAGCAGCTTGGCGAACAACATGCGCGGCAGGAACAAGTCGTCGGCGAACTTGGTGGCGCCCGTGACCTTGGCCACGGCGTCGACTTTGCGGAGCGCCTTGCCGATCACCCGGAGCTCAGAAGTGACGGAAGAATGGAATGACAGAAGGACGGTAGGTGACTCCCGTTCCGTCTTGCCGTCATTCCGGCGCTTCTTACGGACGCCCATACAGCGCCTCCCGACTTGCCTCGGCCTGCTCCCCCCGCATCCGCGCCGCGGCCAGCTCCACGGCCTCGTAGATCTTGATGTAGCCGGTGCAGCGGCAGAGGTTGCCCGCGAGGGCTTGCTTGATCTCGTCGCGGGTGGGATGGGGCCGCGCGGCGAGGAGCGCTTCGGCGGCGAGCAGGAAGGCGGGGGTGCAGTAGCCGCACTGCGCGGCGCCCAGGTCGGCGAAGGTCTCCTGCAAGGGATGCAGCCGCCCGCCCGAGGCCAGGCCTTCGACCGTTTTCACCCGGTGGCCTTCGCAGGCGAGTCCCAGCACCAGACAGGAAAGCACCGGCCGACCATCCAACAGCACCGTGCAGGTGCCGCACTCGCCGAGCTCACAGCCGTGCTTCGTGCCCGTGAGGCCGAGGTCTTCGCGCAGCACCTCGAGCAGGGTCTTGTGCGGCGCGAACGCCACCTCGACCGGATCGCCGTTCACCTCCAGCGCGATCTTCGCCTTGGCATCGGGCATAGACTGAAACGTAATCTTGTGGGATGACGGATGCGATGCCAGCTTTCGGGCCGCGAATTCCTCACGGAGGACGGACATGGCGACGGCAACGAAGGCGATGGCAGGACGGCAGGACGGCAGGTGGATAAAGAGTCTGATCGCGGTCGTCGCACTGCTTTCCGCCCTTCCGACCTTCCGTCGCCTTCCCGCCCAAGGCGACCCCTACCGCGCCCGGGCGCTGCGCATCTTGCGCACCACTGCGCTGATCGACGGCCACAACGACATCCCGGATGCGCTGCGCGAGCGCGGCGGGCTGGACTCGGTGGACCTGGCGGTGAGCCAGCCGCTGCTGCATACCGACCTCGCGCGCCTGCGTGCGGGCGGGGTCGGCGCCCAGTTCTGGGCCGCCTACGTCCCCGTCACGACGATGGACAGCGGGACCCGGCCGGCGGTCTACGCGCTCGAGCAGATCGACCTGGTGCACCGGGTGTGCCGTCGCTATCCCGCCGTCTTCGCCGCGGCGCGCACCGCCGCGGACGTCGAGCGGAACTTCAAGGCGGGCCGGATCTCCTGTCTCATCGGGATCGAAGGCGGCCACGCGATCGAGAACTCGCTCGGCGCGCTGCGGATGTTCTCCCAGCTCGGCGTGGGGTACATGACCCTCACGCACAACCGCACGCTCCACTGGGCCGACGCCGCCACCGACAGCGCGCGCCACGACGGCCTCACCGCGTTCGGGGAGGCCGTGGTGCGCGAGATGAACCGGCTCGGGATGCTCGTGGATCTGTCGCACGTCTCCGACGCCACTATGATCGACGCGCTGCGGGTCACCCGGGCGCCCGTGATCTACTCGCACTCCTCCGCGCGCGCGTTGGCGAACCACCCGCGCGACGTTCCCGATTCGATCCTCCGGCTCATGACCGGGAACGGGGGCGTCGTGATGGTCAACTTTAACCCCCCCTTCGTTTCGGAAGAGGTCCGCATGGCCGACGCCGAGCGCGCCGCGCGGATCCGGGCGCTGCGGCAGGCGGGGCTCGATACCGCCGCCGTGCGGGACTCGGCCCGGGCCTGGGCCGCGGCCGCGCCGCGGGCCACCCTGCGGCAGGTCGCCGATCATCTGGACCACATCCGGCGCGTGGCCGGTGCGGACCACGTGGGCCTGGGCTCGGACTTCGACGGGATCTCGACGG
This sequence comes from Gemmatimonadales bacterium, assembly GCA_050732995.1. Classification (GTDB taxonomy): domain Bacteria; phylum Gemmatimonadota; class Gemmatimonadetes; order Gemmatimonadales; family GWC2-71-9; genus JBOHSA01. The sequence continues at coordinate 2,095 of JBOHSA010000109.1, forward strand.
TCCCGGCGGGCCTCGAAGACGTGTCCAAGTTCCCCGATCTGATCGCGGAGCTCTTGCGCCGCGGCTGGAGCGAGGGTGACGTGAAGAAAGTCGTGGGGCTGAACGTCCTGCGGGTGATGCGGGAAGCGGAGCGCGTGGCGCGGGAGTTGCAAGGCGGCCGATAGCCGCCGCCGACCTCACAAGCCCTGTCTGAGCCGGATTCCCACCGTTCCGTAGCGGAAGGCGCCGACCGCGCTCGACGCGGCGCTGTTCGTCATAGCCCCCACGAGCGCCAGCTCGCTGTTCGCTCCCCAGCCGCGTGACAGGGTGATCCCGGCGTGCCACTCGGTTTGCGCGTCGGCGCCCCGGCCCACCTGCTGGACGCCGAGCCCGCCGTCGGTCCGGGCGCCCCAGCGCCCCCGGCGCCAGGTATGGACCACGCGCCCTTCGAACACCGCGAAGCGATCCGGTGCGAAGTAGCCGCGGCCGGGATTGGGCTCGCGGTAGCCCATCACACGGCCCTGGGCGCCGAGCTGGAGGCCGGGGAGCGTGCTCACCATCAGGGAGACGACGCCCCCGGCCCGTCGGTTGCCGTCCGACAGCCACGCCACCCCGCCGCCGCCCGACAGGGAGAGCCTCGGGCCAGGCGAGGCGTCGAGGCTGAAATCCAGCGCGTCGATTCGGAACCCGCGCTCGATCAGGAGCGCCGTCTCGTCGAACGGGCTGCGGCTGTAGGCGATCGAGACGGCGGCGTTCCGCGCGGGGCGGAGCCCCAAGCCGAGCTGGGCCGTGAGCGGCGTGCGGGCCGCGCCGGCCTCGGGCTCGAGCCGCCTGGCCCCGAGGCCGGCGCGCAGCACCGCGCCCCGTCCCAGCGCCGCGATCACGTACCCGCCCCCGCCGTAGCTCGCCCCAGCCCGCACGGGATCGGTGGCCCGGCGCCAGCCCGCCTGGAGCGTCACCCGGAGGCCGTTGGTGAGGGAGGTCGCGAACGCGCCCTGCTGCGCGACGAAGGCGTTGTCGTCCGAGTCGTAGGCGTAGTCGGCGACGGTCGCGAGCTCGGGCCGGAACGCCGCGCGCACGAGGTCGAGCAGGTCCCGGGCGGCGCGGTCTTCCGGCGCGAGACGGCGGGCCCGGGCGGCGTAACTCTCGGCGAGATCGGGTCGGCCCTGCCAGAACAGCGTCTGCGCCAGGCCGATCAGGAGCTCCGGGTCGTCGGGCCGCGCGGCGAGCGCGTCCCGCCAGAGCCGCTCCGCCCGATCCAGATCGCCGCTCCACGCCACCGCGCGCGCCCGGCCCGCCAGCGCGTCGGCGCGGCCCGGCGCCCGCACCAGCACGGAATCGTACAACCACTCCGATTCCCTGGTCCGTCCGGCCCAGGCCAGGACGCGCGCGTGCGCGACCATCACGTCCGGGTCCACCGGCTCGAGGCGGCGCAGCCGGGCGAACCGGGCGAGCGATTGCCGGAGCCGTCCGTCCCAGCTGTCGAGCACCGCCAGCCGGTACCACGCCCGCACGTTCGCCGAGTCCCGGGCGAGGACCGCCTCGTACCCGGCGCGGGCGGCGCGGTAGTCCCCACGCCGAAACGCCTCCTCCGCCTCGGGGAGCTGGCCGGCGAGGACCGCGAGCGCCAGGATCGTCGGATGGGTCACCACGACTCCCACAACTCCTTCATCGCGTAATAGGCCGGCTTCAGCCGCTCGTGGAAAACCGGCGCTTCCCAGGCCGCCCACGTGTACCGCCGGCCGGCCGGCAGCCGGGTCACGACGGTCCCATGGCTACCGCTCCGAGCCAGCGCCACGACCTCGAACCGGAAGCCGTCCGTGACCGCGGTGACGAACGGGCCGGGATCGCGGACCCGCGCGAGCACGGCGCGAGACGACGGATCGGTGACGTTAAGCAACCCCCACGGCAGCCGGACTTCCACCAGGTTGGCGTCCGCGTCCACGTACCAATCGGCCAGCGACGACTGCGCCGCGCGCCCGTGGCGCAGCCGCCCCCGGTTGACGCCGCGGGCCGGAAACAGACGCCCATCGCGCGCGACGCGGAACCGGTTGGTCGTCACGAACAGCGAATCGTAATCGCCGTTTCGCGGTCGCGCGTCGGCCGTCGTGCGCGAGTTGTAGAACGCGTCCAGGTCGGTGGGGCGCATGCCCGGTCGCGGCCCGAGGTAGGGGTTGTAGGTCGCGGAGACCAGGAGCTGCGCATCGGCCGTGTCGTTGAGCAGGAGGCTGAACTCCACCCCCGCGGCGGGCCGGCCGGACACCCCGGGTAGGCGGAAGGCCCCGCGGTCGGCGCGGTACGTGTCGATCCCCACGATGTAACGGACCGAGTCGAACGCGAGCCGGCTCTCCAGCGCCAGGTACAGATATGCCTCGTCCGATCCGACCCGCAGGCGTACCGCGTCACTCTCCTGAAAGGCCGGCACCGCCCGCCAGCGGGCGGGGTCGCCGCCGGGCTCGGGCCGCGCGGCGGGTCCGGCGTAGAGCCCCAGCAGGCCGTAGTTCTGCTCGGGGTCCATCACGTTGTGCCAGAGCCGGTTGCGCTCGGCTGGCACTTCGAGATCGATCACCACCCAGCTGTGCTTGAACCACTCGTCGAGCCAGGCGAACAGAATCCCGCCCGCTAATCCCGCTTCGCGGATCTCCCGGGTGAGGCGCGTGTCGGCCGCGGCCATGGCCCGCTCGTCGTGCCCCCCGTGGTGCAGACCGTCGGGCTCGAGATGCGCCACGCCGCGCGACGACGGCACGCCGTATTCCGCGATGAGCAACGGACGTCCCGCGTGGTGGCGCTTCAGATCGAGCAGATACCCGAAGTAATGCGACGGGCCGTGGGACGAACGGGCCAGACCGTACGTCGAGTCGAGCCCGATGAAATCGGGATAATAGGGGTAGGCGTGGTACGAGGCGAAATACCCGGCCCGGTTCGCCGGTGTCAGCCGGACGACCATCGCGTCGAGCGCTGCGCCGTCGTTGTCGTACTCCTTGTGTCGCACGTTGGCAGCGAGCCCCAGGCGCCGACGGAGGGCCTGCTCCTCCGACCGCGTCGGCTCGGTCGAGTGCCACAAGGGGTCGAGCGTCGGCCAGTTGGTGTAGGCGATCGGGCGCGCCGCGTGCCACGTGTCCCACTCGTATGCCAGCAGATAGTCACACTGCTCCGCCATCCAGGCGTCGGCGGGTGTGCCGCGGTCGACTGCGAGGAACCGCCCGGCGAAGGCGGCGCGCCCGCGCCGTTTGGCATTGTACGCCCGGATCGTGAACGGCTCCCATTCGCGCCCGATGATGTAGGCGAGCACGCGGTCGGACACGTCGGCGTCGTAGCGGCCGAAGGCATGGCCTCGTCGCGCCCCGATCACGGCACGACCGTGCAGCAGGTCGACCACGCGACGCAGCTCCGCGCGGAACCCCGCCTTCCACGCCGCATGGTCGTAATCGTTGCCCGGCGGAGGCTCGGCCCAGACGCCGTGGACCAGCCAGAGCGGCCGCGAAGGATGCTCATCGTTCCAGCGCCGGAGCGCGCGATAGAACGCGGGAGGCAGGATCGTGTAGACCCGCACCGTGTTGGCCCCGGCCTCGGCTATCAGGCGCAGCCAGCGGGCGTAGGTCGAATCGTCGGTGGGGAATTCCGACGCAAACCTCCCCGGCAGGGCCGCACCAAGGTTGATGCCCTTCACGTAGAACGGGAGCCAGTCGGCGGCTGGGGGAGTCGCCTGCACCTCGAAGCGTTCGCCGCTGGTGCGCGCGGGAATGCGGGGGGCCGCGGGTCGGGGTGGTGGTCCGGGCGCGAGCCCGCTGTCCAACCCGAGGGCGAGCAATTGCTCCTCCGCGTCGCGATACGCGGGCGCGAGAGCGAGCGTGCGGCGCCAGGCGGTGGCCGCGTCGCGCGGGCGGCCCAGGCGCAGCCGGGCGAGGCCAAGCCCGTACCAGGCGTCGGCATCGGCCGAATCAGGCGGGAGCGCGCGGCGGAACCGGAGCTCGGCGCCGCGGGCGTCCCCGAGCCGCAGCAGGGTGAAGCCCCAGCCGATCAGCGTGCCGGGCTGGCCCGGACAGAGCGAGTCGGCGCGCGC
>JBOHSA010000110.1:0-29573 GCA_050732995.1 Gemmatimonadales bacterium
GTGGGGTCCGGCGGCCGCAGTGCTGCGCGAGTCCATCGCCGTGAACGATACCCGACCGCCGCCCTGGCAGCTCCTGCCCGCGGTGCTGCTCGCGGCGGGGGACACGGCCGGGGCGCTCGCGGCGGCGCGCGAGGCGCGGCGGCGGTTTCCGGGAAACCCCGCCGTGCGGCGGAGCGTCGAGCCGGTGTTGCGCGCCGCCCGCCGGTCTCCCTAGACGCCGTCGGTCAGATGTTCTTTTCGTCGAGCAGCCGGAGGAACTCCGCCGGTGTATCGAGCTGGGCGAGCCGCTCCGGCACGTCCGGCTCCTTCGCGAACTGGGCGAGCTTGCCCAACACCGGCAGATACTGGTTGGAGACTTCGAGCGGGGGGGCCACGATCAGGAAGAAATAGTGCACCGGCTTGTCGTCGATGGCCTTGAAATCGACGCCTTCGAGCCGGCGCCCGAAGGCGACGCGCAGCCGGGCCACGACCGTGGAGCGGCAGTGCGGGATGGCGATGCCCTGGCCGATGCCGGTCGAGCCCAGAGTCTCGCGCCGCTTGAGCATCCTGAACAACATCGCCTCGGCCTTCTCGTCGAGCCGGAAGAGCCCGACCAGCTCCTTCAGCACCGCGTCTTTCGTCGTGCCCTTCAGATGGAGATTGACGGCGTCTTCCGAGAAGAACTCGCGCAGCTGCACGGCGGGGCCCGCTCCGGGGAATGACGGGCGCAAAACGTAACGGCTGGTTGCCCGGTGCGCAACGCGCCATTACGTTGCTTCGCATGCGGTTCCCCTATCCCGTCGCCCACGACTTTCCGCTCCTGCTCGCGCCCATGGCCGGGGTGTCCGAGCCGCCGTTCCGGCAGCTGTGCCGGCGCGCCGGGGCGGACGTGGTCGTGTCGGAGTTCATCTCGGCGGTCGGCGTCTCGCTGGGGATCGAGCGCGTGCTGGCCGACATGCGGTTCGAGCCGTGCGAGCGGCCGATCGGGATCCAGCTGTACGGGGCGGACGCACCGGTCATGGCACGGGCCGCGGGGATGGTGTCGGAGCTGTTCCAGCCCGACTTCATCGACATCAATTTCGGCTGCCCGGTGAAAAAGGTCGTGCGCAACAACGGCGGCTCGGGCTGCCTCAAGGACCTGGGGCTTGTTGGCGGGATCATCCGCGCGGTCCGCGGCGCCACCCACCTGCCGGTCACGGTGAAGATCCGCAGCGGCTGGGACGAAGGCCAGCGGGACCCCGTGGGGATCGCGCGGCGGTGCCAAGACGCGGGCGCCCAGGCGCTCACGCTGCATCCCCGGACCCGCACGCAGATGTACGCCGGCGAAGCGGCCTGGGACGAGATCGCTTGCGTCGTGGAGGCGCTCGACATACCGGTCATCGGGAACGGCGACGTCACGACGCCGGAAGACGTGCTCGCCATGCGGCGGCACACGGGCTGCGCGGGCGTAATGATCGCCCGCGGCGCCTTCGGGAACCCGTGGCTGTTCACCCAGGCGCGCGACCTGCTCGAGAGTCGCCCGAAGCGCCCCGGCCCCACGCCGACCGAGCGGTTCGCCGTGGCGCTGGAGCACGCCCGCTTGGCGTTGCGGTTGCAGGGCGACACGCGGAAGACCGCCATCGAGTTCCGCAAGCACCTCGGCTGGTACACCAAGGGTCTCCCGGGCTCCGCAGAGCTGCGCCAGCGGTTGTTTGCGATCGAGAGCCTGGCCGAGGCGGAGGCGGTGTTCGCCGCGTACCTCGCCACCACTACGCTCGAGGCTGCCGCGTGAGGCTCGATGAGCTGGGACGGCTGATCGAGCACCTCCCGTTCGCGCAGATCGACCACCTCCGCCCCGTCACCCAGGGTCACCCGGAGGTGATTTTTTCTCCCGGCAAGACGGTCGATCAGGTGGTCGCGATCGCCGAGCGGCTAGCAGCGGCGAACGGGAGCTTCCTGGCGACGCGGCTGGAGCCGCCGCAGATAGCGGCCCTGGCGACCCGGTTCCCGCAGGTCGAGCTGAACGCGCTCGGGCGCACCGCGTACCTCCCGCCGGATCCGGAGCCGCCGCCGACGGGACGGGGCACGATCCTCGTCGTGACCGCGGGGACGAGCGATCTGCCGGTGGCCGAGGAGGCCGCCGTCACCGCGCGCGCGCTGCGCAACCGGGTCGAGCGGCTCACCGACGTGGGAGTAGCGGGCATCCATCGCCTGCTCACGCAGACCGACACGCTGCGCAGCGCTGCCGTCATCATCGTCGTCGCCGGGATGGAGGGCGCCCTGCCGAGCGTCGTGGGAGGCCTCGTCAAGGTCCCGGTGATCGGCGTCCCGACCAGCGTGGGGTACGGGGCGTCCTTCGGAGGAGTGGCCGCGCTCCTGGCCATGCTGAGCTCCTGTGCGGCGGGCGTGACCGTGGTCAACATTGACAATGGATTTGGGGCCGCCGCAGCGGCCAGTCGCATCAACCACGGATGAAACGCGCCGGGACGTTGGTCGGGGCCGCTCTCCGGGTCCTCGGCCTCGTCGCGGTCGTGGTCGCCGTGTGGCAAGGCCGCGGCTGGGCCCTGGTGGCCGCCTTGGGCGGGTCGATCGTCGCCTTCGGCCTCACCATCCGGCCCCTGGTCCGGTTCTGGCTGTCGGAGCAGCGTTGAAAAGGCGTCGGTGAGCCGCTAGCTTCCCCCCGTAGTCGGGGGCGACAGGCTTCGACGGGTTTGACGAGGATGTCGCAGCGTGCCCAGGGACTCCGTCACCTGGTTAATCCACGGGGAAACGCACAACTGCCAACTCTGAATTGGCACTGGCTGCGTAAGCTTAGGCTTCACGCACCTGCGTGAGTGGCAGCCCGCCTGAGGCGGCGCTCACGTATCGCAAAGTCGGGCTGGCGCGGCCTGGAGCCCCAACGAGCCGTGTGAGAGTTGCCAGGGGCTTGTCGCTTCCGAGGCCGGCGAGGCGCCGAGGAAGTGAGACTGCAAACCAGCGTCGCCTACGCACGTAGACGCGATATCGGAGTCTTGCTCGGACCGGGGTTCGATTCCCCGCGCCTCCACTCAGAGCGGGAAGCGGGAAGCCGGAAGCGGGATCGCTTCCCGCTTCCCGCTTCATATTGGGGCCCCGTCAGGCAGCTTCGCCTCCTCCCCCCCCCTCGTGCGGAGAACATGATGAACGCGTTGCTCGATCTGGTCAGAGTACTGTACGAGCCCGGTGTGGTGTTCACGCGGGTGAAAGAGCGGCCCGCCGTGCTCGTCCCCATGGTCACCCTGATCGTGGTGTCGTTGATCCTCGGCTTCCTCGCGATGCCCTTCGTCAAGGCGGGCATCGCGGGCGTGATGGCCGGGCAGGCACAAGCACGGGGCGGTCAGATGCCCGATGTCGGAACCGCCGCCATGATCCAGATCATCGCCACCGCGATCTTCCTTCCCCTCGCCATCCTCATCAGCGGCGTGCTGCTCTGGATCCTCGCTTCGGTCTTTGGCCTGAACGCGAGCTTCGCCCGCCTGGTGAGCGTCGCGTGCTACAGCACGGTACTCTACATCCTACAGGTAGCGGCCGGCCTCCTCGTGCTCTCCATGCGGGGCGTCGAGAGCGTGACGTCACCCATGGACCTCCAGCCGGCGTTCGGGCTGGATCTCCTGTTCCCGAACCTCACGGGCTACGTCGGCGCCCTCGTCAAGGGCGTCAACATCTTTTCGCTGTGGGGGGTGTTCGTGCAGGGAGTGGGTATCGCGAAAACGCACGACACGTCGCCCAAGACGGGGTACACGATCGCCGGCGTGGCGTTCGTCCTGTTCCTGCTCCTGTTCAGCCTGTTCGCGTTGTTCCAGCCCCAGGCCTAGGCGGCGCCGGCCGGGACAGCGGCTCGCGGCGTGGACTCGCGACCCGATAGCTCCGTCTAGACCGTCGCCTTGGTTCGGTTGATCACCCCCGCCTCCTCCAACGCGGCCTGGGCGGCGGCGAGGCGGGCGATGGGGACGCGGAACGGCGAGCACGATACGTAGTTCATGCCGGTGCGGTGGCAGAACTTGACCGAACTCGGCTCGCCGCCGTGCTCGCCGCAGATGCCGATCTTGAGGTCGGGGCGGGCGCCCCGGCCCAGGCGCACGGCGAGCGCGATCAGCTGACCGACGCCCGCCTGATCGAGCACCTGGAACGGATCCGCGGCGAGGATTCCCCGGTCCACGTAGAAGGGGAGAAACCGGCCGGCGTCGTCGCGGGAGAGGCCGAACGTGGTTTGGGTGAGGTCGTTGGTGCCGAAGGAGAAGAACTCCGCTTCCCGCGCGATCTCGTCCGCGGTGAGCGCGGCGCGCGGGAGCTCGATCATGGTCCCCACCTGGTACGGGACGGCCCGGCCCTCGGCGTGGAAGACGTCCTGCGCCACCCGGCGGACGATCTGGGCCTGGCGGCGCAGCTCCTCGACGTGGGCGACGAGGGGAATCATCACCTCGACGACCACCTTCTTCCCCCGGCCGCGGCCGACCACGCGGCAGGCGGCCTCGAAGATCGCGCGGGCCTGCATCTCCGTGATCTCCGGATAGGTGATGCCGAGGCGGCAGCCGCGGTGGCCGAGCATCGGGTTCGCCTCGGTCAGGCCGTCGACGATCCGCTTGAGCTCGGTCGCCGATCGGCCCATCACGCGGGCGAGGCCGGCGATCTCGTCGCGGGTGTGGGGCAAGAACTCGTGGAGCGGGGGATCGAGCAGCCGGATAGTCACGGGGTAGCCGGACATCGCTTCGAAGAGGCCCTCGAAGTCGGCGCGCTGCATCGGCAGCAGCTTGGCGAGCGCCCGGCGGCGGCCCGGCTCGTCCGGCGCGACGATCATCTCGCGCATCGCCGTAATGCGGTCGCCCTCGAAGAACATGTGCTCGGTGCGGCACAGGCCGATGCCCTCCGCCCCGAACGCGCGCGCCCGCGTCGCGTCCGCCGGCGTATCGGCATTGGCCCGCACCCGGAGGCGCCGGCGCGCGTCGGCCCAGCTCATCAAGTGCGCGTAATGACGCCCGATCTTGGGCTCCACGAGCTTGGCCGCCCCGAGGATCACTCGGCCCAACGTGCCGTCCACCGTCAGGACCTGGCCGCGCCGCACGACCCGGCCGTTCGCCCGGAACCGGCCGGCCGCTGGATCGACGTCCAGCTCCTTGGCCCCGACGACGCAGGTTTTGCCCATGCCGCGCGCGACCACGGCCGCGTGGCTCGTCATGCCCCCGCGGGCGGTGAGCACCGCCTCCGCCGCCACGATCCCGTGAAAGTCTTCCGGCGATGTCTCGGGGCGCACGAGGATGACCCGATGTCCCTTGGCGGCCAGGCGCTCGGCCTCGTCCGCATCAAACACGGCTTCGCCGATCGCGGCGCCGGGCGAGGCGGGCAGTCCCTTGGCGATGACCGTGACGGCCGCCCGCGGATCCACCATCGGGTGAAACAGCTGGTCCAGGTCCTGGGGCGGCACGCGCTGCACCGCCTCGTCCTCGGTGATGAGCTCCTCCTCCACCATTTCCACGGCGACGCGGACGGCCGCGATGCCGGTCCGCTGGGCGCGACGCGTCTGCAGCAGGAACAGCCGGCCGTGCTCGAACGTGAACTCGATGTCCTGGACGTCCCGGAAGTGGCGCTCGAGCCGGTCGGAGAGGCGGTCCAGCTCCGCATAGACTTTGCTCAGCTTCCCGCGCTTCATCCGGGCGATGGAGTCGGGCGTGCGCGCGCCGGATACCACGTCCTCACCCTGCGCATTGGTGAGAAAGTCGCCGTTCAGGGTCTTCTCGCCGGTCCGGCAGTCGCGCGTGAAGGCCACCCCGGTGCCGCAGTCGTCACCCATGTTGCCGTACACCATGGCGACGACGTTCACGGCGGTCCCCAGGTCGTCCGGGATGCCGTGCACCTTGCGATAATCCGCGGCGCGGCGCGTGTGCCAGCTCTTGAAGACGGCTTCGATGGCGCCCCAGAGCTGCTCCTGGGGATCTTCGGGGAACGGGTGGCCGCGCTTGGCCTGGATGATCGCTTTGAACTCGTGGACCAGGGCCCGCAGGTCGTCGGCCGGGAGGTCGATGTCGCGTTTGGCCCGGCGCCGGCGCTTGAGCTCGCCCAGCACTTCCTCGAACGGCTCCTTGCCCAGGTCGAACACGACGTCGCCGTACATCTGGACGAAGCGACGATAGGAGTCGTAGGCGAAGCGGGCGTTCCGGGAGCCGGCGATCAGCCCCTGCACCGTGGTGTCGGTCAGCCCGAGGTTGAGAATCGTCTCCATCATCCCCGGCATCGAGACGGCCGCGCCGGAGCGCACGGACACGAGCAGCGGGTGGTCGCGACTCCCGAACTTCTTGCGACTGGCCTTCTCGAGCTGTTTCAGGTGGCGGGCGACTTCCTCACGCAGCTCCGCGGGGAAGGTCCCGTGCTCGAGGTAGGTGCCGCAGACCTTGGCCGAGATCGTGAAGCCCGGCGGGACCGGTAGGCCGAGGTTCGCCATTTCGGCCAGGCCCGCCCCCTTGCCGCCCAGAATATCCCGCATCGCGGCCGAGCCGTCGGCTCGGCCCGGACCGAAGAAGTAGACGAAGCGCTCGACGGAGGGCATGAAAAAGGCCCTGTGTTAGATGCCGGATGCCAGGGCGCTACACTGGTGCGCCGACCTGGAGGGGCGCGGCGTGGCGTGCCCCGGCGACATCGTCCGGGGTTGCCGTGGGGTAGTCGCCGGAGAAGCAGGCGTGGCAGAATTCGCTGGTGTCACCGCCCGCGGCGCGGAGCATCCCCGCGAGCGACAAGTAACCGAGCGTGTCGACTCCGAGGTGTTGACGGATCTGTTCGACGCTGTTGCCCGACGCAATCAGCTCGTTCTTGGTCGGCGTGTCGATGCCGTAGTAGCACGGTCCGGTGATCGGCGGCGAGGCCACGCGGAAGTGGACCTCCCGGGCGCCGGCCTGCCGGATCATCTGGACGAGGCCCCGGCTGGTCGTGCCGCGGACGAGGGAGTCGTCCACCACGACCACCGTCCTCCCTGCCAGCACTTCCCGCACGGGATTGAATTTGATCTTGACCCGCGCATTACGGTCGGCCGGTGCGGGGTGAATGAAGGTGCGCCCCACGTAGTGGTTCCGGATCAGGGCATGCTCCAGCTTGATGCCCGACTCCTCGGAGAAGCCGAGCGCCATGGCGTTGGACGAATCGGGGACGGAAAACACGCAATCGGCGCCAGGCGCCGGGTGCTCGCGGGCCAGCTCGCGCCCCAGGGCGCGGCGGACGCGATCCACCGAGCGGTGGAAGATGGTGCTGTCGGGGCGCGAGAAATACACTAGCTCGAAGATGCAGCGACGGTGCGGCCGGGCGGGCAGCGGCGGGAGGGTCTCGATCTCCGATCCCTGGATCCGGAGAAACGTCCCCGGCTCGAGCTCGCGCACCGTCGTGGCGCCGAGCAGGTCCAACGCGCAGGTCTCGGACGCCACGACCGTCCCGGTGCCCAGGCGCCCCAGGATCAGCGGCCGAAAACCGCGCGCGTCGACGATCGCGTACAGCGTCCGGCCGATGGTCAGGACGAGTGAATAGGCGCCCTCCACCCGCTCCAGCGCGTCGAGGAGCTGGTCCTCGGGCTCGCGCGCTTCCGAGCGCGCGATCAGGTGCACCAGCACCTCGCTGTCCGACGACGTCTGGAAAATGGAGCCCTTGGCCACCAGGTCGGCCCGCAGCTCCACGGCGTTCGTGAGATTGCCGTTGTGCGCCAGCGCGAGCGGCCCTTCCCGGTACCGGGCCAGCATCGGCTGGGCGTTGGCGAGCACCGACGAGCCGGCGGTGGAGTAGCGCGTGTGCCCGATCGCCACGTCGCCCGGAAGCGAAGCGAGCGTCTGCTCGGAGAAAATGTCGGACACGAGGCCCATGCCACGGTGGGAGCGGGCGACGCCCGCGCCGTCGAGGCTGACCAGCCCGGCCGATTCCTGGCCCCGGTGCTGCAGGCTGTAGAGGCCGAGGTAGCCGAGCCGCGCCGCGTCGGGGATCCCGGAAATGCCGATGATGCCGCACATCCTGCGGTCAGTCTCCCATGAGTCGAGGGATCGCGGTGAAATATACCTCGCGCAGCGCCCCGACGGGCAGCTCGACGCGTGCGTCGCGCAGCCGGAGGCGGAACGTCCCGTTGCGCTCGCGCACCGCGCCCGCGTGGCCTGCCGGGACCCCCAGCTCGGCCGCGAGCGCCAGCACGGCCGCCGCCCGCTCCGGCGGCGTGGTGACCACCGCGCGGCCATGCGACTCGCTGAACAACAGCTCGTGAGGGGTGAGCGCAGTGTGGTACGTGGTCAGATCGACGTCCAACCCGAATCCCGCCTCCTGGTAGGGGCCGCCCAGGGCGACTTCGGCCAGCGCCACGCCGAGGCCGCCCTGCGAGCAGTCGTGGGCGGAGCGAAGCAGCCCCCGCTCTGCGGCCGCCACGAGGAATTCCACCAATCGCCGCTCGACGGCGAGGTCCACGCGTGGGGGCTCGCCGCACACGACCCCCAGGACAGCCTCCCAGTAGGCCGACGCCCCGAGCTCCGCGCGGGTTTCGCCCAGCACGATTACGGCGTCGCCCGGCGCGCGCGCGTGGCTCGGGACGGCGCGGTTCGCCCGAGGCACCACCCCCACCATCCCCACGACCGGCGTCGGCGGGACCGCGCCGGCCGGGCTCTCGTTGTAGAACGAGACGTTGCCCCCGGTCACCGGCGTTCCCAGCGCCCGACACGCCTCGGCGATCCCGCGGCACACCTCGCGGAACTGGTAGAAGACGGCCGGGCGCTCGGGATTGCCGAAGTTGAGGCAATCGGTGATGCCGAGGGGTCGGGCACCGGTGCAGGCGATGTTGCGCGCCGCTTCGGCGACGGCGGCTTTGCCCCCCTCGTAGGGATGCAGCAGGACGTAGCGGGCGTTGCAGTCCGTCGTGACCGCCAGGCCGAACTCCGTGCCCCGCACGCGCAGGACGCCCGCGTCCCCCCCCGGGGGGATGACGGTGGACGCCTGGACCGTGGAATCGTACTGCTCGAACACCCAGCGTTTCGACGCAATGGGAGGGTGGTCTAGGAGGCGGAGCAGAGTCGCATCGAGCGCGGGGAGCGGGGAGCGGGGAGCGGGACGCGCCGCGCGCAGCCGGGCGATCGCTTCATCTTCTCTGCCTTCGGGTTCATACACCGGGCAGTCCTCGATCAGCTGGCGGCCGGGGATCTCGGCCACCACGTGATCGCCACGCCAGGTGGCCCGGTACATGCCGTCCCCCGTGACGTGACCGATGGGCGTGGCCGTGAGCTCCCACTTGGCGGCGATCGCCTGGACGGCGGGAACGCGGTCCGCCGGCGCGACGACCAGCATGCGCTCCTGCGACTCCGACAGCAGGATCTCGTACGGGGTCATGCCGGGCTCGCGGGTGGGGACGAGCGAGAGGTCGAGCTCCACACCGACGCCGCCCTTGGCCGCCATCTCGGCCGAGGAGCTGGTGAGCCCGGCGGCTCCCATGTCCTGGATCGCGACGATGTGTCCCGAGGCGATCAGCTCGAGGCTCGCCTCGAGGAGCAGCTTCTCGGCGAACGGGTCACCCACCTGTACTTGGGGTCGGCGCCGCTCAGTCTCGTGGGTCAGGTCTTCGGAGGCGAATGCCGCGCCATGAATACCGTCGCGCCCCGTGCGCGAGCCCACGACGAGGAGCACGTTGCCGACGCCGCTCGCGGCCGCGCGGATGAGGTCCGTTTCGCGGAGGAGGCCGACGCACAGCGCGTTGACCAGCGGGTTGCCCCCATAGCCCGGCGCGAAATCCACCTCGCCGCCCAGCGTGGGTACGCCGACGCAATTGCCGTAGTCGCCGATGCCGCGGACGACGCCGGCGAAGAGATAGCGGTTACGGGCGTCGTCGAGGGGGCCGAAGCGCAAGCTGTTCAGCAGGGCGACGGGCCGGGCGCCCATGGTGAACACGTCGCGCAGGATCCCGCCGGCCCCCGTGGCGGCGCCCTGATAGGGCTCCACGGCCGACGGGTGGTTATGGGACTCGATCTTGAACGCGACCGCCCAGCCATCGGGCAGCCGCAGGACCCCGGCGTTCTCCCCCGGGCCCTGGACGACCTGGGGCCCCGAGACCGGGAACGTCTTGAGCACGGGGCGGGAGTGTTTGTAGGAGCAGTGCTCGCTCCACAGGGCGGAAAAGATACCGAGCTCTGCGAAGGTGGGCGCGCGGCCGAGCAGCGCTTCGATGCGGTGGTATTCTTCGTCGGTGAGGCCGTGCTCCCGGACCAGCGCTGGCGTGATCGTCGGGTCCCCGGGGAACGGTCGGGTCATGCGTCGGAGGCCTTGGCTCCGGAGACCCCTTTCATCACCGCGCGCAGCACGCGGCCCATTACGCCGGGCTCGCTCTGCTTGAGCAGCGATTCCGCTTCTCCCGCGTCGAACCAGATCCCGTGGCAGTTGGTGCACTGGTCGATCTGCACGCCATGCCAGTCGCCGGTGATCAGGTTGTAGCCGCACTTCGGGCACTTCATGAAGTGGGACTTGCGCTCGGCTTCGGCCTGGGCTCGTTGGGCCGCCTCCCGCTGCTGGCGCAGCAGCTCGGCCTCGCGCTTGGCGAAGTACTCGTCTTCGTTGCGGCTCGGTTTCTCAGGCATCGGTCCTCACCGGGATGGGGGAGGCGGGGGGGGCGGGGAGTCGGGACGGACCCCGAGAGTATCGCCGCCGCGCGTGGGCCCTGGGATCGTGCCCGGCGGGGAGGACGACAGGCCGCTGTAGCCGTGACCCGGCCAGCGCACGATCGCGTCCACGACCTGGCCGTTCTGCAGGATCACGAGGTCCATGGTACCGCAGCTGTACTCGCACCCGTTCTTGAAATAGAGGTAGGTGAATTCCCCCGCGCGCCGCACAGCCGCTGGCGGGCCCCAGAGCGAGTAGACATCGCGCTCGGCCATGCCGGGGTCCACGGTGCCGGTGTCTTCGGACACGAACGGCTCGTCCCGCAAAGGCCGCGGGTTCCCCGAGGGGAATTGCGGAGCCGCGGGACGCCGCGTCGTGGGCCCGGAGGCGCCGGGACCCGGTCCGGCGACGGCAGTATCGCCGCCGGCGGGTGCCGGAGCCGTCACGACCGTGGCCGTGTCTCTCGATCCGGAAATGCGCGCCTTCACCTTCGCATACTGCGTTTTGAACCAGTCACACCCTGAGGTGGCGACCACCAACAGCGCGCACGTCATCAACGTGCTGCGTCGCATTGCGAGCCTCCATCGAAAGAAAGACGCGGGCTCCATCCTGGCCGCCCAGGACCGAAGCGGTCCGACGCTCCGGGTGCGGCATGATGCCCACCACGTTCCGGCCGGCGCTGCAGATGCCGGCGATGTCGTTCGTCGAGCCGTTCGGGTTGTCGCCCACGTAGCGCCACACCACGCGGCCGTCGGCCTCGAGCAGGGCCGCTGTCTCGGCGTCGGCCACGAACCGCCCGTCCCCGTGCGCGATGGGCAGCTCGAGGACTTCGCCCCGTTCGTACAGGCGGGTGAACGGGGTGGCGGTCTGCTCGACGCGCACGCGGACGGGCCGCGAGAGAAAGCGCAGCCGGGCGTTGCGCATCAGCGCGCCCGGCAGGAGCCCGGCTTCGCACAGGATTTGGAACCCGTTGCAGATGCCGAGGACCGGGCCGCCGGCGCGCGCGTGCTCGGCGACCGCCGCCATGATCGGCGAGAACCGGGCGATGGCGCCGGACCGCAGGTAATCGCCGTAGCTGAACCCGCCGGGCAGGAGCACGACGTCGGCGCCTCGCAGGTCGCGGTCGCGGTGCCACA
This sequence comes from Gemmatimonadales bacterium, assembly GCA_050732995.1. GTDB lineage: Bacteria > Gemmatimonadota > Gemmatimonadetes > Gemmatimonadales > GWC2-71-9 > JBOHSA01. The sequence continues at coordinate 11,706 of JBOHSA010000110.1, forward strand.
CGTAGTAGGCGTCGGGGCCGGCGGCCGCCGCGGCGTCGAGCGTGTCGGCGTCGCAGTTGGACCCGGGGAAGACCACGACCGCGACGCGGCGCGTCATGCGGCCGCCACCGTCACGTCGTAATCCTCCGTCACGGGGTTGGCGAGCAGCCGGTCGCACATCACGCGCGCGCGCGTGGCGGCCTCCTCCCGGCTGGCCGCCTCGAGCTCGAGCACGAGGTGTTTCCCCATCCGCACCTGCCCCACCTCGCCGAACCCCAACGCGTGCAGCGCGTGCTCCACGGCTTGACCTTGCGGGTCGAGCAGCGCGGCCCGCGGCATCACGCGCACTTCCACGCGAAAGGCGCTCACGCCGAGGCCTCCCCCCCTCCCCCACTGCCTCCGCGGCGCGGCGTAATGCCCCGATGGCGCTGGCCGTAGGCGTCGGCCACCCGGTCCGGCTCGGCGATCACGATCGGCCCCGCGATCTCCGCCTCGGCCATCTCGTCCGGCCCCCCTTCCTCGAACAGCCCGAGCAGCGTCGCCCGCAACACGCCGTAAACCATGTACGTGATCCCGAGAGGGAAAAAGAACGCGTCGTGCTGCCAGATGCCGAAGAAGACGATAAACAGGATCGTCGCGAGCCCCAAGAGGCCGCGGACCGAGCGCAGGCCGACGCGCGGTAGCGTCGCGTAGCGGACGTTGCTCACCATGAGGATGGCGAGGCCGATCATCACGAACGTGACCAGTAGGTTCCAGGGCAGGAAGCGCAGCTCCTGGTACAGCACCGTCTGGGTGAACGGGTAGTACGTCGCCAGCGTCATGCCGGCGGCGGGGGAGGGGAGCCCGATGAACGCCGTCTTCGGCTGGCCCGCCTGGGTCACGTTGAACCGGGCGAGCCGGATCGCCGCCGCCATCACGTAGAAGTAGCTGAACACCCACGCCGCCGGCCCCGCCGTGGCGAACTCGAGCTGGTACAGGAGGAACGCCGGGGCGACCCCGAAGCTCACGATGTCCACGAGACTGTCGAGCTCGGCCCCGAACCGGGTCCCCGTCTTGGAGAGCCGCGCCACGCGCCCGTCCAGACTGTCGAGGATCCCGGCGAAGACGATGAACCAGCTGGCTCGGTAGTACTCCTGCCGGGTCGCGAGCACCATCGACCAGATCCCGAAGAACAAATTGAACAGCGTGAACAGGCTCGGGACCACGACCACGACGCGGCGCATGCCTGGGGGAGAGAACGGGCGCCTCACTGGGCGTACTCCGCGAGGACCGTCTCGCCGACGATGACCCGGTCGCCGGGCTTGACGCGCAGCGTGGGCTGCGCCGCGACCGGCAGGAACACGTCGGTCCGGGAGCCGAACCGGATCAGACCCAGGCGCTCGGCCTGCGTCGCCCGTGCGCCGGGCTTCGCGTCGGTCACGATGCGGCGGGCGATGAGGCCGGCGATCTGCCGCACGAGCACCGGACCGCGGGGCCCGCGGATCCCGATCGACGACTGCTCGTTATCCAGGCTCGCCTTCTCGTCGGCCGCGTGCAGGAACTTGCCCGGATGATAGTCCACAAACTCGACTTGGCCCGACACCGGGTAGCGGTTCACATGCACGTCGAACACGCTCAGGAAGATCGAGATCCGGGTGGCCGGGGCATTCAGGTACATCGGCTCGTCGACCGTGGCTACGCCGACCACCTTGCCCTGGGCCGGCGCGAGCACGAAGCGCTCCCCGCGCGGCCCGCCCGGCACCGGATCCCGGAAGAAGGCGACCAGCCACACGGCGAGCGCGACCACGAGCCCCATGAGCGCCCAGGTCCATCCGCCGCCTGCGCCTCCCCAGCGCCACACCGCCCACGCGGCGCCGGCCGCGACCGTCCAGCCTCCCAGGATGAACGGCCAGCCCTCGGGGGCCACTCTCACGCGGTTCCCGCCAGCGGAGCGCCGGTCAGCAGCCGGTAGGCCTCGAGGTAGCGGCGGGTCGTCGCCGCGATCACCTCGTCCGGCAGCGACGGCGCGGGCGGGTTGCCGTCCCACCGACCCCCGTCCTTCAGGGCGGCCAGGTAGTCGCGCAGCGGCTGCTTGTCGAAGCTCGGCTGGTTCCGCCCCGGCTCGTAGCGGTCGGCGGACCAGAAACGGGAGCTGTCGGGGGTCAGCACCTCGTCGATCAGCAGGACGCCGCCGTCGGCCCCGATGCCGAACTCGAATTTGGTGTCGGCGATGATGATCCCGCGCTCGGCGGCGTAGCGCCGGCCGGCTTCGTACAGCGCGAGACTCGCGTCGCGCAGCCGGCGGGCGAGCGCCGCGCCGAGCGCTTCCACCATCCGGGCGAACGGGACGTTCTCGTCGTGCGCGGTTTCCGCCTTCGTGGCCGGGGAGAAGATCGGCGGGTCGAGCCGGACGCTTTCAACCAGCCCGCGGGGCAGCGGCTCGCCCGCGAGGGTCCCGGTGCGCCGGTATTCGGACCAGGCCGAGCCCGAGAGGTAACCCCGCGCGACGCACTCGAAGGGGATCGGCGCGGCGCGGCGGACGAGCATGGCCCGGCTCGCGAGGGCCGGACGGTGCTCGTCGAGGGCCGGGACCCGCGCCACGATCTCGTCGGCGTCGGCGGTGAGACAGTGCCCGGGAACCACGCCCGCCAGGCGGCCGAACCAGAAGGCGGAGAGCTGCGTGAGCACGGCGCCCTTGTGAGGGACCGGCTCGCGCAGCACGACGTCGAATGCGCTCACCCGATCGCTGGCAACCATCAAGAGCGCCGTGTCGTCCACCGCGTACATCTCGCGCACCTTCCCCCGGCGCAGCAGCGGCAAGGGCAGGCGGCTTTCGAGGAGCACCCCCGTCATACGTTCACCTCGGCGACAGCCGTGGCCGGCGCGACCGAGTCGATGGACCGCATCAGCTCGGGCAGCGTGCGGTCCAGGAATTCGTCGACCTGGTGCGGCGCCCGGCCTACGCAGGCCTGGGGGTCGAGCTCGCCGGGCGCGACGCGGACCTGGAGCTTCCGGAAGACCGGGTCCTCCGCCAGGCGCTCCAGCAGGTCGTTGGGCGCGCCGCGCTCGGCGACCGCCTGCGCCACCGCCAGGCTGTGGCCGCGGATCACCTCGTGCAGCCGCTGCCGGTCGCCGCCCGCCTTCACGCCCCGGAGCAACAGACGCTCGGTGGCGAGGTAGGGCATGGCCAGGGCGACGTGGCGGGCGATCACCGCGTCGCGGATTTCGAGCCCCGCCGCGACGTTCGTCGCCAGCACGAGGATGGCGTCGGCGGCGAGAAACGCCTCGGGAATGACGAGCCGGCGGTTGGCACTGTCGTCCAGGGTGCGCTCCAGCCACTGCGTAGCGGCGGTGTGCCACGCGTTGCCCTCCAGCTCGATCACGAACCGCGCCAGCCCGGTCATCCGCTCGGCGCGCATCGGGTTGCGCTTGTAGGGCATGGCCGAGGAGCCGACCTGCTCGCTCTCGACCGGCTCGAGGATCTCGCCCTCGTGCTGCAACAGCCGGAGGTCAGTGGCGAACTTCGCGGCCGACTGCGCGAGGCCGGACAGGACCGCAAGCACCTGGGCATCGAGTTTGCGCGGGTAAGTCTGTCCCGTGACGGCGAACACGCGGGGGAACCCGAGCTGCCGGGCCACGCGCGCATCCAGCTCGCGCACCTTCTCGTCGTCTCCGTCGAACAGCTCGAGGAAGCTCGCCTGCGTCCCGGTGGTCCCTTTCACGCCGCGCAAGCGCATCGTCTCGATCCGGTGCAGCAGCTCGTCCGCATCGAGCGCGAATTCCTGCATCCACAGCGTGATGCGCTTGCCGACGGTCGTCAGCTGGGCGGGCTGGAAATGGGTGTAGGCGAGGCAGGGCAGCGCGCGGTAGCGGCGCGCCAGCTTCCCCAGGGCGACGAGCACCGCGGCGACGCGCCCGAGCAGCAGCCCGAGGCCCTCGCGCATGAGGATCAGGTCGGCGTTGTCGGTCACGTAGGCGCTCGTCGCGCCGAGGTGCAAGAACGGGCGCGCGGCCGGCGCCTGGTCGCCGAGGTGGTGAATGTGGGCCATCACGTCGTGCCGGAGGCGCTTCTCCAGCTCGGCCGCCTTCTCCAGGTCGGCGTCGTCCAGGTGGGCGCGCACCTCGTCGACGGCCGCCGCCGGGATGGCGAGCCCCAGCTCCTTCTGGGCCGCCAGCAACGCCAGCCACAGCCGCCGCCACAGGCCGATCCGGCGGCGCTCGCTCCACAGCGCCTGCATCGCCGGCGAGGCATAGCGGGCGGAGAGCGGAGAGGTCCAGGTCAAACGGCGGCCTTGGCGCGGGCGACCAGCTTGCTCCAGTCGCTGAGGAACTGATCGAGCCCCCGGTCGGTCAGGGGGTGCAGGAGCAGCTTCTTCAGCACGTCGGGCGGCAACGTCACGACATCCGCGCCGATGATCGCGGCCTCGACGACGTGGCGCGGGTGGCGAATCGAGGCGGCGAGGATCTCGGTCGCGATCTGGTAATTGTTGAAGATCACGCGGGCCTCGCGGATGACGTCCATCCCCTCCTGGCCGACGTCGTCGATCCGCCCGATGAAGGGGCTGACAAAGTTGGCGCCCGCCTTGGCCGCGATCAGGCACTGGACGCTCGAGAAGCACAGCGTGACGTTCGTCTTAATGCCGTCCGTGGCGAGGCGCCGCACCGCCACCATCCCCTGTTCGAGCATCGGGATCTTGACGACGATGTTGTCGGCGAGCTTGGCGAGATCCGTGCCTTCCTTCACCATCCCGTCGGCGTCGATCGCCACGACCTCCGCCGAGACGGGACCGTCGATTAGGGAGCAGATCTCCTTCAGCACGTCCTTGGGGTCGAGATCGCCCGCCTGCTTGGAGAGGAGGGTCGGGTTGGTCGTCACGCCGTCGATCAGCCCGGCCTGGGCCGCCCAGCTGATGTCTTTGAGGCTCGCGGTGTCGAGGAAAAACTTCATGGCTCAGCGCTCGGCGTAGAGGTCCGGGGGGTAGCGCACCGCCTCCAGGTAGAGCCCCTGGGGCGGCGCGGGCGGGCTGGCCGCCTGATTGTCGGTCGCGGCGAGCAAGCGGGGAAAATCCGACGCTGGGCGCCGGCCGAGGGCGATGTCCACCATCGTACCCACGAGAAAGCGCACCATGCGGTGCAGAAACCGATCAGCCTCGATCGTGAACGTCACCCCCGCTCCGTCCGCTCGCGGCGCCCAGTGGGCGAGCGCCACGCGGCACCGGTAGTGGGGCTGCGCCGCGGTGGCCGCGGCCAGACCGCGGAAGTTGTGCTCGCCCACCAGGGCGGCCGCCGCTTGCGCCAGCGCGTCCGAGGCGAGCGGTCGGCCGTTGCCCAGCGCCCACTCGTAAGGCCGGCGAAAGGGCGACTGGGAGCCGTCGTCCGTGCCGATCACGTAGCGATACCGGCGCGCGAGCGCGCTCTTGCGCGCGTGAAACTCCGGCTGCATCGGATGCACCCGCTCCACCCAGACGTCCCGCGGCAGGAGCGAATTCAACGCCCGGCGGAGCTCCGTCGCCGCGTTGCTGCCCGGCGCGCTCTCCGCCCACCGCCCCACGGCGCTGAACCCCACTCCCTGGCCGAGCGCGTGCACCCCGGTGTCCGTCCGACCGGCACTGAGCGCGGCGGTGCGCCCTCCCATCAGGCGCTCCAGCACCGCCTCGAACTCCGCTTGCACCGTGCGCCCTGTGGCCTGGCGCTGCCACCCCATAAACCCCGCCCCGTCGTAGTGCGTCACCGCGAGGTAGGGCCGGCTCGTCACGCGCGAAAGATAGGGCAAACGCAGGGCCCTTTCAAGACGCGCAACCCGTTGTCCTGTTTGACAAAAGGCGATTTTGCGGGGTAGCTTTTCCCCACGCCGAGACCCCATGCCTGACCCATCCGTGCCTCCGACTCCGCCGCGCCCCCCCTCACCGTTGCAGCAGGCGCTCGCCACCCTGGCCAACCGCCAGTCCCTGAGCGCCGAGCTCGCGACCGAGGTCTTCGGAGCCGTGATGCAGGGCGAAGCCTCACCGGCTCAGATCGGCGCGCTGCTCATGGGCCTGCGGGCCAAGGGAGAAACGCCCGATGAGGTGGCCGGCGCCGCCCGGGCGCTGCGGGCGGCCATGGTGCGCGTTCAGGCGGCGGCCGCTCCCCTGGTGGATACCTGCGGCACCGGCGGCGGCGCGGTGCCGACGTTCAACATCTCGACCGTCGCGGCGTTCGTGGCGGCCGGGGCGGGAGCGATCGTCGCGAAGCACGGCAACCGGTCGTTCACCTCCCGATGCGGCTCGGCCGACGTCCTCGAGGCGCTGGGGGTGCGCATCACCCTCGACGCCGGGGGCGCGGCGCGCGTGCTGCGGGAGGCCGGCGTGGTCTTCCTGTTCGCGCCCAACTTCCACCCCGCGATGCGGCACGTGGGACCGGTGCGGCGAGAGCTCGGAGTCCCCTCGGTGATGAACCTGCTGGGGCCTCTCGCCAACCCCGCCGGCGCGCGACGACAGGTGATTGGCGTCGCGGATCCCGACCGGGCACCGCTGATGGCCGCAGCGCTGGCTCGGCTCGGGACGGAGCACGCGCTCGTCGTCCACGGGCGCATCGGAATGGACGAGATCTCCCCTGAGGGGCTCACCGACGTCTGGGAGATCCGCGCCGCTCGGGTTACGACCTGGCAACTGGACCCGGCGGAGTTCGATCTGGCGGCCGCAGCGGGAGCTCTGCGGGGTGGGGAGCCGGCGGAAAACGCGGCCCGGGTGGAGGGGATCCTGTCCCGGAACGGCCACGATGCCTCGGGGCGTGCCGCGGTGATCCTCAACGCGGGCGCCGCGATCTACGTGGCGGGGCTCGTCTCGAGCTTCGGCGCCGGTGTGCAACGTGCCGCCGAGGCACTGGCGTTCGGGCTGGGTCGGGAAGCGCTCGAGCGCCTGCGCCGCGCGAGCGCTAGTACTTCCGGATGACCCCGACCACGACGCCCTGGACCATGATGTCCCGCTCGTTGACACGCAGCGGGCTCATCGTGGGGTTGGCGGGTTGCAGCCTGATCCAGCCGCCCGGCTCGCGGTAAAACCGCTTGACGGTGGCGCTCGTCCCATGCACCAAGGCGACGACCATCTGGCCGCTGTCGGCCTGGTTTTTCTCATGTACCACGACGTAGTCCCCGTCCTTGATCTGCTCGTCGATCATGGATTCGCCGCGGACCTTCAGGACGTAGCTGCGCCCGCGCCGTGGGATCAGCTCGTCGGGGACGGCGATGGTGTCGTCGCCCGAGATCGCCTCGATCGGCTCGCCGGCCGCCACGAGCCCGAGGAGCGGCAGCTCGGTGGCGCCCGTCTGTCCGTTGGGGGGGACGATTTCGATGGCCCGGCTCTCATTGTGCGCCCGGCGGATGGAGCCCTTCCGCTCGAGGTTGGTGAGGTGCTCATGCACGGTGGCGAGAGACTGAAAGCCGAATTGCCGAGCGATCTCCTCGAAGCTCGGGGCGTAGCCCTTAGCCTCGATATGCCCGGCGATGAAGTCCAGAATCTCGCGCTGACGGCGCGTCAGGGGCACGATCCCTCCCGAAGATATCCCGAAGCTGGAATCTACCCGAAAATCGACCGAACGCAAGGATGACGACGCCGACCCTTGACCAACTACTGGCGGCCACTCGACGCAGAATTGAACGGCTCTGGGACCGCGCCCGGGAGCTCGAGCGGGCGGCCGCCGCGGCCCCGCCGCCCGCCCCGTTCGGTCCGCTGGCCCGGGGAGGCACGGTCGGGGTGATCGCCGAAGTCAAGCGCCGGTCCCCCTCGGCGGGGGCGATTCGGGAGGATCTGGATCCCGTGGCGCATGCGCGGGCCTATGTTGACGGCGGGGCGGTCGCGGTCTCCGTGCTCACCGAAGACGCGCACTTCGGCGGCACGCTCGAGGATCTGGCGCGCGTGGCACGCGCGGTCGCCGTGCCCGTGCTGCGGAAGGATTTCCTGCTCGACGAGCTCCAGCTCTTCGAAGCTCGAGCGGCGGGGGCGAGTCTGGTGCTGCTGATCGTGCGGGCGCTCACGCCGCCGCAGCTCAGTCGGCTGGCGCGAGCGGCTCGCGGGCTGGCGCTCGGGACGCTGGTGGAGGTGCATACCGAGGCGGAGCTCGCGTGCGCCTTGGACGTCGCGCCGGCGGCGGTGGGGGTGAACAGCCGGGACCTCGCGACGTTCGCCGTGGACCTGAGCGCGGCGGAGCGGCTGCTCGCCCAGGTGCCCGCCGGGATCCCTGCCGTGGCGGAAAGCGGGGTCGAGTCCCGCACCGAGGTCGAGCGGCTGGCCCGGGCCGGCGCGGACCTGGTGCTCGTCGGCGCATCGGTCGCGCGCGCCGCCGACCCCACCCAGGCGGTCCGGGCACTGGTGGGTGTGCCAAGAAGGGGGCGGACATGACGGCGCTCCAGGGTCGCTTCGGACCGTACGGCGGCCGCTACGTGCCTGAAACGCTGATGGCGGCGCTCGAAGAGCTGGAGCGCGTGTACGGCGCAGCGCGGGCCGATCCGGCGTTTCACGCCGAGCTCGAGGGCCTGTTGCGGGAATATGTGGGGCGGCCCACGCCGCTCACCGAGGCGCCGCGGCTCGCCGCCGAACTCGGCAGCGGGGTCCGGGTCGTGCTCAAGCGTGAGGACCTGAATCACACCGGCGCTCACAAGATCAACAACACCCTCGGGCAGGCGCTGCTAGCGCGGCGGATGGGGAAGCGCCGCATCATCGCCGAAACCGGGGCCGGACAGCACGGCGTGGCCACGGCGACGGTCTGTGCGCGCTTCGGCCTCGAATGCGTCGTGTACATGGGCGAGGAGGACATGCAGCGCCAGCGGCTGAACGTCTACCGCATGGAGTTGATGGGGGCGCGGGTGGTGCCCGTCACCGCGGGGACCCGGACGCTGAAGGATGCGACCAACGAAGCGCTCCGCGACTGGGTCACCAACGTGACGACCACGCACTACATCATCGGGTCGGTGGTGGGGCCGGACCCGTTTCCCCGCCTCGTGCGGGATTTCCAGTCGGTCATCGGGCGGGAAGCGCGGGCCCAGATCCTCGAGCGGTTCGGCCGGCTGCCGCGCACCGTCGTCGCCTGCGTCGGCGGCGGCTCGAACGCGCTGGGGATCTTCACGGCCTTCCTGGGGGACCGAGAGGTAGGCTTGGTGGGGGTGGAGGCGGCGGGCGACGGCCTCGACACGCCGCGGCATGCCGCTTCACTCGGCCGCGGCCGGCCCGGCGTGTTTCACGGCAGCTTGAGCTACCTGTTGCAGGATGCCGACGGCCAAGTCCTGGGAGCGCACTCCGTGTCCGCCGGGCTCGACTATCCGGGGGTGGGGCCCGAGCATGCTTACCTGAAGGACGAGGGCCGGGTATTGTATGAGGCGGTCACCGACCGTCAGGCGCTGGACGCCTTTGCGGCTGTGAGCCGCCTGGAAGGCATTCTGCCCGCCTTGGAGAGCGCCCATGCCGTCGCCTGGGTGCTGGCCCAGCGGGACGGAGCGGGGCGGAAGGGCGGCGGTCGCTGGACCGACGGCGATGTCGTGCTGATCAACCTGAGCGGCCGGGGCGATAAGGACGTCGCCTTGGTCGCGGAACTCACCGGAGCCGCCCTCTGACGGACCAGCCGATCCCCGAACTGGCGTTGCCGCCGGCGCAGGTGGAAGAGCTCATGCAGGTCGTGAGCAAGGGGATGCGGGCGACCCAGCTCTACCTGCCGAACAACCCGGTCTACATCCGCGCGGTGGACAACATCCGCGGCGCGTTTCGCCAGATCTGGCAGGCCACCGACGACCTCGCGCTCGACATCGCGGAAACGGAGCTGCGCTGGGAGGACGCGGTGATCTACAGTCAGCCCCAGAAGAGCGAGAGCATCGCTTGGACGTTGTACAAGGACGGGGTGCGCTCGGTCACCTTCAAGCCGGGCGTGGAAGAGGAAGAGATTGTGCGCTTCCTGGCCGTCCTCCACCAGGCCAAGAACCTCCATGCGGACGCGCCCGATGATCTCCTGACCCTGCTGTGGGCGCAGGACTTCCAGTTTCTGAACTACACGTTCCGCGAGCTCGCGAGCGACACCGCGGTGCCCATCGAGAAGGGCGAGACGATCCCGGAGGCCTCGCCCAACGACGTGCGCCAGACGGTGCAGCAGGAGGCGCCGCCGCCCCGCGAGGGCATCGTCTCGATCGACGATTTCGACACGACCCTCTACTTCCTCGAGGACAAGGAGATCGAGTATCTGCGCACCGAGGTGGAGCGGGAGTATGGGCAGGATCTGCGGCGCAACGTCCTGGCCATGTTGTTCGATCTCCTCGAGCTGCAGACCTACGGGACGGTGCGGGCCGAGCTCATCTCGATCGTCGAGAATTTCCTGCCCTACCTGTTGGGGGCGGGCGATTTCCGGTCCGTGGCTTACATCCTGCGCGAGACCCGCGTGATCCTCCAGCGCGCCCGCGAGCTGATCCCCGAGCACCGCCAGGCGCTGGAGTCGCTGCCGGGCCGGCTGTCGGAGACGGAGGCGCTGTCCCAGTTGCTGCAATCGCTCGACGAGTCGACCTCGCTGCCGTCCCAGGAGGAGCTGAGCGAGATGTTGCAGGAGCTCCGGCCCCAGGCCCTGCCCACACTGATGGGGTGGATCCCGCGCATGCACAACGAGCAGGTGGCGAAGCTCGTGCACAGCGCGGCCGAGCGGCTGGCCCAGGCGAACGCGGCCGACGTGCTGAGGGCCCTGGCCAGCGAGGATGGCGCCGCGCAGCTCGAGATGGTGCGCCTCGCCGGCCGGCTGAAGCTGCCCGGCGCGCCGGACGGGATGGGCCCGCTGCTCGAGCGCGGCGACCGGACGCTGAAGCTCGCCGTCGTGGAAGCGCTCATGGCCATCGGGTCGCCGGGCGCCATGCGGCTGCTCGAACAGGCCGTGGAGGACCCCGAGCGCGATGTGCGCATCGCCGCCGTGAAGTTCCTGGGCCAGCGCGGCTACCGGAACGCGTTTCCCCGCATCGAAGCGGCCGTCACGGGCGGCAAGCTCAAGAACGCGGACTTGAGCGAGAAGATGACGTTCTTCGAGGCGTTCGGGTCGCTCGCGGGCGCGAGCGGCGTCGCGGCGCTGGAGCGAATGCTCATCAGCAAGGGGCTCCTCGGGAGGAAGGAAGACCCGGAGACGCGCGCCTGCGCGGCGATGGCGCTGGGCAAGACACGGACCCCGGACGCGCGGGCGGTGCTCGAGAAGGCCAAGGACGAGAAGGAGGCGCTGGTGCGCAACGCCGTTAGCCGCGCGCTGCGGGAGGTGGGTGGGTGACCGCCCCGCCGTCGAAGCTGCCCTCTGAAGGAGGGGGGGCAGGGGGAGGGGGGGGTCGGCGCCCGTCGATGGTCGAGACCGTCCAGACCACGGACGGGTTCCTGCGCCACGCGGGCCGGGACTTCCTCGTGTCGCTGTACACCGCCTTCCGCTCGCTCAAGCTCTACCCGATCGAGAACGCGCAGGTGCAGAAGGCGCTGGACGACCTGGCCCTGCAAACCAAGCACCTGCTGGACGTCGAGCGGGAGCTCGAGGTGCGCCTCCAGGGCGAGTTCATCTTCATCAACTCGACCCGCCTGCGGCTCGACCTCGACAACTACGCCTCGTTCTCCCACATCCTGGGCCTCTTCCGCCAGTGCGGAATCGGCGCGGTGCGGATCGACGAGGGCGTGGAGCGCCGGCAGCTCCAGATTTTCGTCTCCCACCTGCTGTCGTACGCCGCCAAGGAGGCGAGTCCGGGCAAGCTGCTCGAGTTGGGGCAGAAGCTCGTGGACGCGGGCGTGTCCTTCATCACCGTCGAGCCGCCGCTCGAGACGGAGGAGGACGTCGAGGAGGAGGAGCGGCTGAAGGAGGCCGCCAAGCGGACCTACGCGCGCTCCGTGGCGGTCACCAAGGAGGTCGTCAACAGCATCCGGATGGGCCGCACTGCCAACGTCAAGAAAGTCAAACGCGCCGTGCAGGCGATCGTGGATCAGGTGCTGAACAACGAATCCTCCCTCATGGGCCTGACGACCCTTCGGGACTACGACGAGTACACGTTCACCCACTCGGTCAACGTGTGCATCTTCTCCGTCGCCTTGGGACGCAAGCTGGGCCTCACCAAACTGCAGCTCTACGACCTCGGCATGACCGCGCTGTTCCACGATGTGGGGAAGTCGCGCGTGCCGCTCGAGGTGCTCAACAAGCAGGGCGGGCTGACGGACGAGGAATGGCGGATCATGCAGGCCCACCCCTGGCTCGGGGTCCTCACGCTGTTCGGGTTGCGGGGCTACGGCGAGATCCCCTACCGCGGGATGATCGTCGCCTACGAGCACCACATGAAGACGGATCTGACCGGCTACCCCAAGTCGATCCGCAACCGCCTGCTGTCGATCTTTTCGAAAATCATCGCGGTGGCCGACGGGTTCGACGCGGCCACCAGCCGACGCGTGTACCAGACCGTTCCGATCCAACCCGACCAGGTCTTGAAGGAGATGTGGGAGAACCCGCGCCGGGGCTACGACCCGGTGGTGGTGAAGGCCTTCATCAACCTCATCGGCATCTATCCCGTGGGGACCTGCGTCATTCTCGATACCTACGAGGTCGCGCTGGTGCACGCGCCGAACCCCGACGTGAATTTCGTGCACCGTCCCGTCGTGCGGATCGTGACGACGGGCGACGGCGCCTTGCTGCGCCCCGGCATCGTCGCCGACCTCGCCGTGCGCGAGGCCGGCGGCCGCTTCCCGCGCACCATCGTCAAGGTCACCGACCCGGTCAAGTACGGCATCAAGGTCAGCGATTACTTTGTCTAATCACGCCCTGGCGTCGCCGGGTGCCGGGATCGCCGCGGCGTGGCGGGCGGTGCGGGCGGAGCGCCGGGCCGCGCTGATCGCCTATTTGACGGCCGGCCACCCCACCCCGGAGCAGTCGCGGGAAGGGTTGCGCCGCGCCGCCGCGGCGGGGGCGGATCTGATCGAGGTCGGCGTGCCGTTCTCCGACCCGCTCGCCGACGGCCCGACGATCCAGCGGGCGACCCAGGTTGCGCTCGAGCAGGGCGTCACGGTGGCCCGCGTCCTGGACCTGGTCCGGGCCGCGCGGCTCCCGGTCCCCGTTGTGCTGATGACGTACCTCAACCCCGTGCTCGCCTACGGCGTGCCGCGCTTCATCGCCGACGCGGCGGACGCGGGCGTGGCTGGCATCCTGTTCACCGATCTCCCGGCCGGGGTCGACGAAGCCGTCGAGCGGGCCGTGCGCGCCAGCCCCCTCGATCTGATCCGGCTCGTCGCGCCGACGACCAGCGCGGAGCGGCTTGCGGCCGCGGTGGGGGGGGAGAGGGGAGGGAACGGCGCGAGCGGCTTCGTCTACTTGATCTCCCGGTTGGGTGTGACCGGGGCCCGGGAGGATGTTCCGCCGGACCTCGCGGCGCAGGTCGCGCGCGTGCGCGCGGTGACACCACTGCCGGTCGCGGTGGGGTTCGGGATCGGCACGCCGGCGCAGGCCCGCGCCGCGGCCCGGTGCGCGGATGGCGTCGTCGTCGGCAGCGCGCTCGTCCAGGCGGCCGGGTCGGGCGGCCCGGCGGCGGTCGAGCGGCTCGTGCGGGACCTGGCCGCGGCGGTGCGCCAGCCGGGAGGACAGGAGACGGAGCGGCCGGCATGACGATCCAGCGCTTCATCGCCCTGTACAGCGACGGCCTGGCCTACCTCGGCACGCTGGTGCTCGTCGCGCTGCTCGCCGCCGACCCCCGCTGGACGCGGCAGGTGCCTGAAATCCTGGTGATGGCGGCCCTGTGCGTGGCGCTGCGCGGCCACCACGTCCCGCTGAGCAAGTACTCCTACCTCACGCAAACCGGCCTGGTGGCGCTGGCGGGCGGCCTGCTGGTCGGCGTGCCCGCCACGGGGTGGGCCCTCGCCGCCGGGGTATTCGGCGTGGACTGGGTGTGGCACCGCAAGCCGCTCCGGGCCGCCTGGATCAACATGGGGCGGGAGGTGATCACCCTGGTCGCCGCGTTCGGGGTGTACGCCTGGTTCCGCAAGGCGTCCGACCTGAATGCCCCGGGCCTGAGCGTGGTCCTGCTGCCGGCATTGTTCTTTCTCGCGCTGCTGTATTTCCTGATCGGCCGGCTGTTGTTTTACCTGAGCCTCACCCTCAGGGCCAAACTCGAGCCCGACGAGCGGAACATGATCATCCGCTACGAGTGCCTCGCCTATGCGGCCACGACCATCGCCGCGGCGACGGTGGTGGGGACTGTCGTCGCCTGGCCCCCGATCCTGTGGCTCGTGGTGGCCATCGTCGTGGGCGCGCTCGGCCTGACGCTCAAGGTGATGGTTGAAGCCGCGGTCTCGGCCGAGGAGCTGAACAAGATCCACGCGATGGAGGCCGTGATCACGAGCAACATCAGCCTCGCGGATTCGTTCGCGCGCATCGAGCGGCTGGCGCACCGGCTGGTGGACTGGGGAGATTTCCGGATCTATCGCCGGACGGACGGTGGAGTGCGGGGGGCGCCGGCGGGGGGCGGAGCAGAGGCACGAGGCCGGGTCATGCTGGCGTACCAGAGCGCGGTCGGGCGCAGCGAGCGCGGCGAGCCGTCGGAGGACACGGTGGCCCTACGCGACGGCGTGCTGCGGACGGGAGAGACGATCGTGATCGACGACGTCACGCGCGACAAACGCGTGGCCGACGTGCCCGAAAGCGTCCAGAGCCTCGTCATCGTGCCGCTCCGCTTCGGCGATCAGGTGATCGGCACGCTCGAGCTGGAGCATCACAAGCGGAAGGTGTACCGGCGCAAGGACATCGTGACGATCTCGACCTTCGCCAACCAGCTTGCCACCGCCATCCACATCACGGAGCTGCGCCAGCCGCTGGTCGAGACGGTCGAGCGGATGACGCGCCAGCTGGCCACGCTGTCGCACGCCGCGGGCGCGCTGCGGGAAGCGGCGGGCGGCGTGGCGGCCTCCACCAACACGATCCGCGCGGGCGTGGCGAGCGAGGAAGGCGAAGTCTCCGGAGGCTTGGAGGCGACGGAAAGTCTGGCCCAGGTGTCCCGGCGCGTGTCGGACGACGGCGCGGAAGCGGCCCTGGCGTCGGGGACAGCGAGCGACGTCGCGATCCGCAACCGGCAGCGGATTCGCGAAGCCATCGAGCGGCTGGTCGCGCTGAAGGCGTTCGTCGGCGAGAGCTCGGGGAAAGTGCAGCAGCTCGGCCAAGCGAGCCGCCGCATCACTGGGTTCATCGCCTCGATCCGCGAACTGGCCGACATGACGAACCTCCTGGCCCTCAACGCGGCGATCGAGGCGGCGCGCGCGGGCAAGCACGGCAAGGGGTTTGCCGTCGTCGCCGAGGAAGTGCGCCGCCTGGCCGAGCAGAGCGCCACGGCCGCCGCGGAAGCCGCCGAGCTCGTGCAGGAGATCCACGGCCAGGTCGGCGAGGTGGTGGAGCAAATGCGCCGGGGCCAGGTCAACGTCGGCGGCGTGGAAGAGCTGTCCGCTGGCGCACTGGAGGCGCTGGACGCGATCGTCGCGGCCACCGCCGAGGCGACGTCCCATGCGCGGCGGATCGCCGACGCCGCCGGCGAGCAGGACACGGCGTTCGGCCGGCTCCGCGAGCGGATCAATGCCGTCGCCGCCATCGCGTGGAAGAACCGGACCGAGACCGAGGACGTAGCCACCCGCGCCAACGAAGCCGCGGCTGGCCTGTCCGAGCTCGAGCGGGCGACGCGCGAGCTCGAGCAAGTTGCCTCCATGCTGCGCGAGCTGACGCGCGGCTTTGCCAGCGGCGTCTAGCCGACGTACCATTCGGCGTGACCGACCGCGCCCTCCATCCGTTCCCGCCGGCCGAGCGGGCCTACGTCGCCCTGGGCTCGAACGTCGGCGACCGCGACGGCCACCTGGCCCACGCACGCGCCCGCCTCGCCGGACTGCCGCGCACCCGGCTCGTCGCCGCCTCGCGAGTGGAGGAGACGGCGCCCTTGCGCCTGTCTCCGGCCGCCGACGTGGGAGGCCCCTATCTGAACCAAATGGTTCTGCTCGAGACGGCGCTCGATCCGGCGGAGCTGCTCCGCCACTGCCGGGCGATCGAGGCCGAGCGCGGCCGGCAACGCCGGATCCGGTGGGGGGCGCGGACCCTCGACCTCGACATCGTCCGGTACGGCGACCACACCTTGCGCACCGCGGAGCTGACCATCCCGCACCCCGAGTTGGCGCACCGCCCGTTCTGGCTGCGCGAGCTGGCGGAGCTGGAGCAAGTGGCCCCATGACCGAGGAGCGCCGGCCGGTCACCCTCCACGACCTGCTGAAGATGAAAGAGCGCGGGGAGCGGATCGTGATGCTCACCTGCTATGACGCCCTGTTCGCACGACTGCTGGACGAGGTGGGCATCGACATCCTGCTGGTGGGGGACTCGGTCAACCAGGTGCTCGCGGGCGCGGAGTCCACGCTGTCCGCGACCTTGGACCAGATGATCTACCACACGCGCATCGTGCGCCGCGGCACGCAGCGGGCCATGGTGCTGTGTGACCTGCCCTTCCTTACCTACCAGGTGTCGCGCGAGGAGGCCATCCGGAACGCGGGACGCGTGCTGCAGGAGACGGGCTGCCACGGCGTGAAGCTCGAGGGCGGACGGCCCATGGCCGAGACGGTCCGGGCCCTGGTGGACGTCGGCATCCCCGTGATGGGACATCTGGGGCTCACCCCGCAGTCGGTGCACGCCCTGGGCGGGTACCGCGTGCAGGGGCGGGACGAAAAGTCCGCCGACCGGCTGAAGGAGGACGCCAAGGCACTGGAGGACGCGGGCGCGTTCGCGCTGGTCCTCGAGCTCGTGCCGGCACCGCTCGCGTCCACCATCTCCCGGTCCCTGACCATCCCCACGATCGGGATCGGCGCCGGCCCCGCGTGCGACGGGCAGGTGCTCGTGCTGCCCGACATGCTCGGCCTGAACGACCGGTTCACGGCCAAGTTCGTGAAGCGCTACGCGGCGCTGGCCGAGGACGTGCGCGAGGCCGCCCGGTTGTTCGCGGCCGAAGTGCGCGAAGGGCGGTATCCGGGGCCGGAGCACTCGTTTCCGAAGTAGACCATGCACGAAATCACCGGGTTGGACTCGATGCGCGCCTGGTCCCGCGCCGAGAAGGCGCGCGGGCGGCGACTGGGGTTCGTCCCGACCATGGGCTACCTGCACGAAGGCCACCTGCGTCTGGTGGATTGGGCCCGGGAGCGCTGCGATCGCGTGGTCCTGAGCATCTTCGTCAATCCGCTCCAGTTCGGCCCCACGGAGGACTTCGCCAAGTACCCGCGCGACCTGGCGCGCGACCGTGGCCTCGCAGCCGGGCGGGCTGTGGACGTGCTCTTCGTGCCCGACGCCCAGGCGATGTATCCCGGGGAGTCGCTTGTGCAGGTACGTCCCGGACGCCCGGCGGAGGTGCTCGAAGGCGCGGCGCGGCCGGGGCATTTCGCCGGCGTGCTCACTGTCGTAGCGAAGCTGCTGCATCTCGTGGAGCCGGACGTGGCCGTGTTCGGTCGCAAGGACTTTCAGCAGGCGATGCTGGTGCGGCGTATGGCGGCCGACCTCGACTTCGCCGTGGAGATCGACGTCGCCCCCACGGTGCGCGAGCTCGACGGGCTGGCGCTGAGCTCGCGCAACACCTATCTCGGCCCCGACCAGCGGCGCGCCGCGCTCGCGCTGTCGCGCGCCCTGCGCGCCGTCGAGCAGGCGTGGCGGTCTGGCGAAGCGGACGCGGAACCCCTGCGGCAGCGCGGGCTCGAGCTACTGGCGGCGCCGGGCGTGGAGCCGGAGTACCTGGCGCTCGTGGATGAGCTGCTGCAGCCCGTCACCCGCGCCACCGCGCGGACCGTCGTCGCGGTGGCCGCCCGGGTCGGGCGCACGCGGCTGATCGACAACGTCGTCCTGGGCGAGGGGCTGGCGACGGACCCCACGGTCCGGAGGGGGGGGGGGGGGGGGGGGGGG
>JBOHSA010000111.1:0-11246 GCA_050732995.1 Gemmatimonadales bacterium
CCCCCCCCCCCCCCCCCCCCCCCACCCTCCCCCTCTCCCTCCCCATCCTTTCTCCAATCCGCCTCGACGGGGCGCGGGGACGAGTGGCGGACAACTGAAGCCACAGCATCGTGGATCGGCGCGCCGATTCTGGCCGTCGGCCGGTCCATCGGCGCTCTCTCGATCGGGTCGGAGTCCCCGGGCGCCTACGCGCGACCGCACCTGCTGCTCGCCAGCGCCGTGGCCGCGCAGGCGGCGATGGCCCTCGAGAACACCCGGTTGCTCGAGCTGCTCTCCTCCGGCAAACGCGAGTGGGAGCTCACGGTGGATGCGATCACGCACGCCATCTGCATCGTGGACGCCCACGGGGTGGTCCGGCGCGCCAACCGCTGCCTGGCCGATCTGATTCAGCTGCCCGTGACAGCGCTGCCGGGCCGTCCCTGGCTCGGCCTCTTCCCACCGACCTGGGCGGACGTAGTCGCGCGCGCGCTCGCTCACCCGGGCAGCCCCGACCCGCACGAGATCCGGGCCGGTGACCGCATCCTGCTCGTCAACGCCATCCCGATGGCGGGCGCCGACACCGGCGCAGCGGTGTTGATGTTCGAGGACCACACCGACAAGCGCCGGCTCCAAGAGCAGCTCATACAGTCTGAGAAAATGTCCGCGATCGGTCAACTGATCGCCGGGGTCGCGCACGACCTGAACAACCCGCTCGCCTCCGTCGTGGGGTTCAGCGATTTCCTGTCGGAATCGGGCGAGGTCCCCAGCGCCCTGGCCGAGCCCCTGCAAGTGATCCGCCAGGAGGCGGAACGGGCGGCCAACATCGTCAAGAACTTGCTGTCGTTCGCCCGCCGGCAACAGGAGGAGCGCGAGATCCAGCCGATCCGGCCGATCCTGGAGTCGACCCTCGCGCTGCTCCGCAACGAGCTGATGGCGCGCAAGGTCGAGGCCACGCTGGAGGTCGAGCCGGGCGTGCCGGACGTCGAGGTGAACGCCAACCAGATCAAGCAAGTGTTCGTCAACTTGATCAACAACGCCGCGCAGGCCATCGCGCTGGGGGGAGGAGCGGGGGGGGGCGGGGGGGGCGGGGGGGGCGGGGGGGGCGCAGAAGGTCGGATCCGGATCACCGCCCGGCGGTGGCTGGACGGCGTCGCGGTCGGCGTGGCGGACAACGGGCCGGGGATTACGGAGGATATCGCCGCCCGGGTGTTCGAGCCGTTCTTCACCACCAAGCCGGAGGGAGAGGGCACGGGGCTCGGGCTCTCCATCTGCCAGGGCATCGTGATGGAGCACGGCGGGCGGATCACGCTGGAGACGATGCCCGGCGCGGGGGCCACCTTCACGGTGGAGCTGCCGGGTGGCACGCGGGCCACCCGCGTGTCCGCGCCGCACCGGGCCCTCGACGCCGGCGGGCGACTCCGGATTTTGGCGGTGGACGATGAGCCGCATATCCTGCACTACATGCGTGCGACCCTAGAGAGCTGGGGTCACCAAGTGGAGCTGGCCGTGGATGGGAGCCAGGCACTCGAGCGCGCGTTGGCCGAGCCGTTCGACGTGATCATCTGCGATCTCCGGATGCCCCGGTTGGGCGGGCGGGACATGTTCAAGAGCCTCGAGCGGCACCACCCCCAGATCGCCGAGCGGATCATTTTCGCCACGGGCGACACCGTGCGGGGCGATACGCTCCAGTTCCTCGAGTCGCTCGGCCGGCCGTATCTCCACAAGCCGTTCACCCTGGCCGAGCTCCGCAGTGTGCTGGGCGGCATCGCCCAGCGGGCCTCCTGAGGCGCCGCCCTCCCTTCCTCCCGTGCGCGTGCTCCAGGTGGACTCCGGTCGTGAGTGGCGCGGAGGGCAAAACCAAGTCCGACTGCTCACGCGCCACCTCGCCCGCCCGGCCGGGGAATCGGCGGGCCCGCTCGAGCAGCGCCTCTTTACCCGCGCGAACAGCGAGTTGGCCCGCCGCGCCGCCGCCGACGGTGTGGACGTGCGCGGATCGCCCTGGACCCTGTCGCTCGACCCGCGCGCGCTCTGGCGCCTGTTCGTGGAGATCCTCGCCTTCCGCCCCGATATCGTTCACGCGCACGACAGTCACGCGCTCCGGCTGGCCTCGTGGGCTCGGGACCTGGGAGCCGCCAGCGGGTCCCCCGCGTACCTCGTCGGCACCCGGCGCGTCGACTTCCGGGTCCGGCGCGGGAGCGCCTGGTTCCGCGCCGAACGAGTCATCGCGATCTCCGAAGCGGTGCGCGCCGTCCTGCTCGCCGACGGTCTGCCCGAGAGCGTCGTGCGGGTCGTGCCGTCCGGCATCGACCCCCAGGAGGTGCATCGGGCGGCGGCGGCTCCGCTCGACGTGCGTGCCAGGCTGGGGCTTGCCGCGGGGACGCCCCTCGCCGTCAACGTCGCGGCCTTGGTGGATCACAAGGACCAGCGCACCTTGCTCCGCGCCGCCGACGCCGCGCGCACGCTCCGACCCGACCTGCACTGGGCCATCGCAGGTGAAGGCGAGCTCCAAGGGTCCCTCGTCGCCGAGCTCGCCCGGCTCGACTTGGCCGATCGGGTCCACTTCCTGGGGTACATAGAAGAGGCGGACGCCCTCATTCGGGAGGCCGACGTGTTCGTGATGTCGTCCAAGGAAGAAGGGCTGGGGAGTGTCATCCTGCACGCCTTGGCGCTCGAGAAGCCGGTCGTCGCCACGGCGGGCGGCGGAATCCCCGAGATCTTGCCAGCGGAGGCGCTGGTGCCGGTGGGCGACGCGGTCGCGCTCGCCCACAAAGTCGTCGCAGCCCTGGGCCGCCCTGCCCCGTTCCCCCTCCCCCCACAGTTCACCGCCCGAGCCATGGCCGAGGGCGTCGTGGCCGTGTACCGCTCGCTCGTCTAGATTGCAGGGCCATGATCTACGTCTGTGTCCCGGTGCACAATGAGGTCCGCACAGCGGGCTTGGTCCTGTGGAAGGTGCGGCAGGTTTTCACCGCTTTCCAGCGAGAGTACCACCTGCTGGTGTGCGACGATGGCTCCACCGATGGGACGTCGGAGGTGCTGGCGTCTTACGCCCGCGTGCTGCCGATGACGGTGGTGTCCCACCAGGAGCGCCGCGGATACGCGAGGAGTCTGGAGGCGCTGTTGCGGCTCGCGCTGCAACGCAGCGACCGTCCCAAGCGCGACTGCGCGATCACGCTGCACGCCGATTTCCTCCACTCACCCGAGGCGATGGAAGACATGGTCAAGCGACTCGAGTCGGGTGCCGATCTGGTCGTGACCGAGCTCGTGCGTGACGTGAATCGGGAGGGGAACGGGCCTGCGGCGTCCCGAGCGCTGCGCTGGGCGCGCCGCTGGGCTCCCCGGCTGCTGCGCGTGCCGGGCGTGCGGGACAGCGTCTCAGGGTTCCTCGCGATCCGCCTGATCGTGCTGCGCCAGGCTACCCGCGGCGCCGGCCTGCTCACGACGGAGGGCTGGTGCGCCAGCGCCGAGCTCGTAGCCCGTCTCGCGCCCCACGCCCGCCGAGTGGACGGCGTGGCGGGAGCGGCCCGCTACGACCTGCGCCAGCGTCCCTCCCGAGTGAGTGCCTGGCGGCAGCTGCTCGACGTTTGGCACGCCCGCCCCGTGATCCGTGCCGCGCGCCACAGCGCCGTGGCGCTCGGCCTCTTGACCGCGACTCTGGCCGGCCAGGTGGACTCCAGTCGCCGCGACTCGACCCCTGTCTCCCCTCCTCGCCCACCCGTCATCGGCGCCATCGCGACCTCCACGATCGGCGCGGCGGTGGTCCCGTTCCCGATCGGCGAACGGTTACGCTATCAGGCGAAGTATGGCGTGTTCAACGTCGGGCAGGCGACCATGGAGGTGGTCGGCATCGATACGATCCGCGGCGAGGAGGCGGTGCACTTCCGGTTCCACATTCAGGGCGGGGCGTTGTGGTACCAGCTCACGCAGTCCATGGACTCGTGGGTGGGGCGGGCCGACTTCCGCTCGCGCCGGTTCCGGCAGGACACCGAGGAGCGGGGCCGGGAGCGCCACCGGGCCTACGAGATCTTCCCGGACTCCGGCTTCTACCGCGAGGAGGGGCGGGATACGACGTTTGCGACGATCGCCGACCCCCTGGACGACGCGGCCTTCCTCTACTGGATCCGCACCGTCCCGCTGGAAGTGGGGAAGCGCTACGAGTATCACCGGTACTTCCGACCCGCTCGGAACCCGGTCATCATCCAGGTGCTCAAGCGGGAGCGGGTCAGCCTCGCGGGACGGAAGTGGAACGCGCTGGTCGTGCGGCCGATGATTCCCGGCGGGCGCGGGATCCTGGCCGAGCGGGCCGACGCGCGGATGTGGATCTCCGACGACGACCGCCGCATCATGCTGGCGCTGCAATCGAACTTCTCGTTCGGCACGGTGACCCTGAAGCTCAAGGAGCTCTCGGAGCCGTCATGACCGACTACCCCGAGGCGGATTGGTCCCGCCTCCGCACCGTCCCGATCACGCGGCGCCCCAACAAAGTCGACCCCTCCCTCCTCGCCCACCCCCCCGGCCCTCCGGCCGACCGGTCGTTCGCCGCGTTCTGGGATTCGCTGCCCGACATCCTCGCGACCCGCGACCTGCGCTACGTCGTGGCGCAGCTCGCGAGTGCGACGGGGCGGCGCGCCATCGTCGTGATGCTGGGCGGCCACGTGATCAAGGTCGGCCTCGGGCCGCTGCTGGTGACGCTGCTCGAGCGGGGCGTGATCACGCACGTGGCGATGAACGGCAGCGCGGCGATCCACGACTACGAGCTGGCCGCCTATGGCGGCACCAGCGAGGACGTCGCCGCGGGGCTCGGGGACGGCACGTTCGGGATGGTCGAGGAAACGGGACGAGACATGAACGCAGCCATCGCCGCCGGGGCGCGCGATCGGCGCGGCATGGGGGAAGCCCTCGCGCGCGATCTCCAACACCGGCAGGACCTCCCGGGCGGGGCCGTGTCCGTGCTACTAACCTGTGCCCGGCGTGGCGTTCCCGTCACGGTACACGCCGCCCTCGGCGCGGAGATCATTCACCAGCATCCCACCGCCGATGGCGCGGCGCTCGGCGCCACCAGCCATCACGACTTCAAGCGGCTGGCCGCCGCCCTCCCCGCACTGCACGACGGCGGCGTGGTGCTCAACCTCGGCAGTGCCGTCGTCATGCCAGAAGTGTTCCTGAAGGCCCTCACCATCGCCCGGAACCTGAACCGCGGGAAACCCGTCAACTTCACGGCCTGCGATTGCGACATGCAGCGGCACTACCGCCCGCGCGTCAACGTGGTGGAGCGACCCACGCTGGCGGGAGGCCGTGGCGTCCAGCTGACCGGGCACCACGAGTTTCTGGTTCCGCTGCTGTGCTGGGGCGTGCTGCGGCTGCTCGATGACGCGTCACCCGCTGCCCGGCCTTCTGGCTCGCGCTAGCCTCCCGCTCGCGGGGGCGGCGGCCGCCCTGCTCGGGCTCGCCGGGTGCGGCTCCTCGCAGTCCGGGACCCTGCAGCCGATCCCAGCCGCCGGCACGACCGGTCAAGTCGAGGCGCTGGTTCGGCAGGCCTTCGCCCTGGACGCGGCCGGCGAGCGCGGAGCGGACACGCTGTACGCGGCCGAGGCCCTGGTCGTGGCCAATGCCCGGCTGCGGCTTGGCGCCCCGCGATTCGCCGGCGTCGGTTCAGGCGGACGCGTCACCGTCGCCGCGGCAGCGGTGACCTTGCAGGGCCAGTTTGCCTGGGTGATGGTGGACTACCGCTGGATCAATCCCGAGCGGCGGCTGGCCGAAGTCGGCCGCGCCACATTCATTTGCGAAGAGAAGCCGGGCGGCTGGAAGATCGTGCACGCGCATTCCAGCCAGCCCCTGCCGTGGGAGCGCTAGGCGTCCGCCCGGCGCCCCTTGATCACGTCCCGGAGCTTGTCGGCGGTGCTCGGGCTGAGCACGCGCAGGACGAGGTAGAACACAAAGCCGATCGCGGCGAGCCACAGCACCGTCATGGCCAGCCCGACGAGCGAGCCCAGAACGCCGAAAATGAGCTTTAGACCGAGCCAGGCCACCACGGCCAACAGCGCGAATCCAAGAATACTCCGGAACATGATCTCCTCCGAGTTCTCCGGTCCACTTGCCGGCTGTACGCCTGCATGTTACAGAGAGTTTCGTCGTTCGCGCTAGGGATCGTCGGCGGCGGCGTGATCGGCGCCGCCTGTGCCCAGGCCGCCGCCCGACGGGGCCTCTCCGTGGGCCTCTTCGAGCCCGGCCCGAGTCTTGGGGTCGGAGCCGCCTCTCCGGCGTCGGCCGGCATGCTCGCGGCCCAACTCGACCCCGCGGACGACGCCGCCACCGGCCTCGCCGTCCGCGCGCGCGAGGTCTATGGCGACCTGGCTGCCTCCCTTAAAGATACCACCGGAATCGACATCGGGCTCTGGCGGGAGGGTATCGCCTGGCTCGCCTTCTCGGACCCGGAGGCTGAGCGCCTGGGCAACGCGGTCGCCGGGCAGCGCCAGGCCGGTCTGCGCGCCGATTGGCTGGAACCGGAGGAGGTCACCGAGCGGTGGCCGGGAGTGGCGGGCCCGCCGGACTGCCGGGGGGCGCTGTTCTCCCCCGAGGACGGCGCCGTTGATCCCCGGGCGTTGACCCAGGCCCTGCTGGCCGACGCCCAACGCCTGGGCATGGTCCTGATCCCGGAAGCCGTCGAGGCGATCACCGTGGCGGACGGCAGGGTCCGCGGAATCGCCACACGGCGCCAAACGGTGCCGGTGGAGCGAGTCGTCATCGCCGCCGGCGCTTGGTCGCCGAGGATCCGCGGAGTGCCGCGCCGCCTGGCGGTCGAGCCCGTCCGGGGACAACTGGCCGCAACGCCGTGGCCGGTAGCAACCCCTCCGGCGATTCTGTACAGCGACCACGCCTACGTCGTCGCCCGTGGAGGCAAAGCGATCCTCGGCAGTACCATGGAGCGCGCGGGATTCGACTGTCGGCCGACGGTCGAAGGACTCGGCCAGGTGTACGTCGGCGCTTTCAGACTGCTCCCGCCCCTGGCCACGCTGCCGGTGGAGCGCGAATGGGCTGGCCTGCGTCCGGTAACGCCGGACGGCCGGCCCATCGTCGGAGCCGACCCCGAGATCGCCGGGTTGTGGTACGCCACGGGGCACGGCCGCAACGGCGTCTTGCTCGCCGCCCTCACCGGCGAAATCATCGGCGACCTCGTCGCCACTGGAACCACGAGCGTCGATATCTCGTCGTGGGACGTTACCCGATTCGGGCCTGAGGCGGACGGCTGACGCTCGATGTTCACGACCTGCGCGTTCTGCAATGGGAAACTCGATGGGGACGGCGGCCCTTCGGGGTTCGGCGTAGGGCGGCGCCTGGCGTTCGACGAATGGAAGGGCCGCTTGTGGGTGATCTGCCCCAAGTGCGCCCGGTGGAACCTCGCGCCGCTCGACGACCGGCTAGAGCGCATCGAAGCCGTGGCGCGGGCCGCGCGCGCGGGTCGCGTGGCCGCCTCGACCGATCAGGTGGCGCTGATTCGGTGGCGGACCTACGACCTGGTGCGCGTGGGCCGACCGCCACGGGTCGAGCTCGCCACGTGGCGCTACGGCGAACGGCTCCGGTACCGGGAGCGCCAGCGCGCCATGGTGGTCGTCCCGCTCACCATCGCCGCCGCCGGCCTCGCCATCGCCGTGAACGTGGCAGCGGGAGGCTCGCTGGGGGTGTTCGTCTGGAACATGGGGAATCTCGCCGAGACCGCCTACCTGGCGCTGGTCGGCAACCGGAAGATCCTGCTCACGGAGCCGCCGATCTGCCCGCATTGCGGCAGCGTGCTCGATCTCCGGGCGCGACACGGACAGTACGCCCGTCTCGTGCCGGAAACGCGTGCCGACGTGGCGGTGCTGGTCAGCTGCCCCCGCTGCCGGCGCGAAGCGGCGCTGCTCACCGGCCCGGACGCGCAGGCGGTGCTGCGGCAGGGGTTGACCTACCTCAACGCGCGACGTAGCGGCCGGCGCAGGGCCGCGGAGGCGGCCCAGGTCGTTGAACAGGTCGGGGGACCCGATCGCCTGATTCGGGATGTGGCGCGGCGCGAGTTGACCCTGCGCGCGCTGCGACCCGAGCGGCGTTTGGCGCTGGAGATGGCGGTCGACGAACTCACGGAAGTCCGGGAGCTCGAGCGGCACTGGCGGGAGGCCGAGGAGATCGCCGAAATCGCCGACGGCATGCTCAGTACCAGTCCGGAGCTGGAGGAGCATCTCCGCCGGCTGCGAGCGAGAGACAAATCTCAACCGGACGGTTGATAAACATCTAACCTTCCCTACCCCAGCATCCTAGGAGCCGCTATCTTCGCCCCATGGCTCCGCAGCCTGCCCCCTTCCCGCTCGTTCCGCTGACTGCGGCCGGCCGGAAGCCCTCCTGGCTCAAAGTCAAAGCCCCCGGGGGTCCGACGTACCTGCGGCTGAAACAGCTGATGCGGGACCTGCGGCTCCACACAGTCTGCGAGGAGGCGCACTGTCCGAACATCGGCGAGTGCTGGGAGCACCGGGCGGCCACGTTCATGATCCTGGGCGACGTCTGCACCCGGAATTGCGCCTACTGCGCCGTGGCCCACGGCACCCCGGCCGCGCTGGATCTGGGCGAGCCGGGTCGATTGGCCGAGGCGGTGGAGCGGCTGGGGCTGCGGCACGTCGTGATCACGAGCGTCGATCGCGACGACCTTCCGCACGGCGGCGCCGAGATCTTCGCGGGGTGCATCGCCGAGATCCGGCGGCGGACCCCCGACACCTCGATCGAAGTCCTGATCCCCGACTTCAAGGGGAACGCGGAGGCGTTGCGGATCGTGATCGAGGCCCGCCCCAACATTCTCAATCACAATCTCGAGACCATCGAACGGCTCTACCGGATCGCCCGCCCGGGCGGCCGCTACCCCCGTGCCCTCGAGCTGCTGCGGAGGGCCAATGAGCTGGCGCCGGATCTCCTCACCAAGTCCGGGATCATCTGCGGGCTGGGCGAGGAATGGGACGAGCTGCTCGGCGCCATGCGGGACCTGCGGGTGCAAGGAGGGAGGGTCGACATCCTGACGCTGGGCCAGTATCTCCGCCCATCCGGCGATCACCTCCCGATCGCCCGTTGGTACACGCCGGCCGAGTTCGCGGAGCTGAAGCGGCTCGGTCTGGAGATGGGGTACCGGCACGTCGAGTCCGGGCCGCTGGTGCGCTCGAGCTATCACGCCTGGGAACAGGCCGAGAGCGCGACCGCCACCCGCTGACCGAGGACCCACCATGGCCACCGCCGCGCAGTCCGCGAAGAACCAGCCCCCCCCTTTCCCTCACCGCGACGCTTCCGAGTCCGAGCTGCATCGCCGCATGCTGCGGCAGATGCTCTTGATCCGCCGGTTCGAGGAAAAGGCCGCGGAGGCCTACGCGTTGGGAAAGATCGGCGGGTTCTGCCATCTGTACATCGGCCAGGAGGCGGTGGGGGTCGGCTCGCTGGCGGCGCTGCGCGACGACGATTACGTGATTTGTTCGTACCGGGAGCACGGACAAGCGCTGGTGCGGGGGATCCCCTCCGGCGCGGTGATGGCGGAGCTTTTCGGCAAGGCAACGGGGTGTTCCAAGGGCAAAGGCGGCTCGATGCACCTGTTTGATGCCGGCCGGCGCTTCATGGGAGGGCATGGAATCGTGGGCGGCCACATCCCGCTCGCCGCCGGGATGGGCTTCGCGATCAAGTACAAGGGCGGCGACCAGGTTTGTGTCTGCTTCTTCGGCGAAGCCGCGGTCAACATCGGCGCGTTCCACGAGGCCCTCAACATGGCCGCGGTGTGGAAGCTCCCGGTCGTCTTCCTGTGCGAGAACAACCGGTACGGCATGGGCACGGCGTTCGAGCGGGTCGCCGCGGTTACCGACGTCGTCGAGCACGCCTGCAGCTACGACATGGCGGCCGAGCTCGTGAACGGCCTGGATGTCCTCGAGGTGAACCACGCGACCACCCGAGCCGTGCAGCGGGCGCGCAAGGGCGGACACCCGACGCTGCTCGAGGTTCGCACCTACCGCTACATGGGCCACTCGATGTCCGACCCGTTGCACGGTGTCTATCGGACCAAGGAAGAGGTCGCAGAGCAGAAAAAGAAGGACCCGATCACCCAGCTGGCCGAGAAGCTCAAGGCGGACGGTGTGCTCGACCAGGCCGCCCTCGACGCGATGG
The DNA here is from genome assembly GCA_050732995.1 of Gemmatimonadales bacterium. Classification (GTDB taxonomy): domain Bacteria; phylum Gemmatimonadota; class Gemmatimonadetes; order Gemmatimonadales; family GWC2-71-9; genus JBOHSA01. The sequence continues at coordinate 10,138 of JBOHSA010000111.1, forward strand.
ACGCGGCGGTGCACGCCGAAGTCGAGGAGGCCGTCCAATTCGCGGAGCAGAGCCCCGACCCCGAGCCGGCCGCGCTCTACGCCGACGTGCTCGCGGACTGAGCGATGCCCACCCTGACCTACCGAGACGCGCTGAACCAGGCGCTGCGCGAGGAGATGCAGCGCGACCCCGACGTCTTCCTCATGGGGGAAGAAGTCGGCGTGTACCAGGGGGCCTACAAGGTGAGCCGCGGCCTGCTGGAGGAGTTCGGGCCGATGCGGGTCGTGGACACCCCTATCGCCGAGCTCGGATTCGCGGGGATCGGCATCGGGGCGGCGATGGCCGGGCTCCGGCCCGTGGTCGAGTTCATGACCTGGAACTTCGCCGTGCTGGCACTCGACCAGATCGTGAACTCGGCCGCGAAGATGCTTTACATGTCGGGCGGCCAGCTGCGGATGCCGATCGTGTTCCGCGGCCCCAACGGGGCCGCCCTCCAGCTCTCCTCCCAGCACTCTCAGGCCTGGGAGAGCTGGCTGGCCCACGTCCCCGGCCTCAAGGTCGTGGCCCCGGCTACGCCCGCCGACGCGAAGGGGCTCCTCAAAGCGGCGATCCGCGACAACAACCCGGTGATCGTGCTCGAAGGGGAAATGCTTTACAACGTCAAAGGCGAGGTCCCCGACGGCGAGCATCTCGTCCCCATCGGCCAGGCGGAGGTGAAGCGGGCGGGAACGGACGTCACCCTGATCTGCCACTCCAAGACCGTGGCGATCGCTCTCAAAGCGGCGGACCAGCTGCACGAGCAAGACGTCTCCGCGGAGGTGCTGGACCTGCGCTCGCTGCGGCCGATGGACGAGGCGGCGATCCTCGCCTCGGTCGCCAAGACGAACCGCGCGGTGGTGGTGGAGGAAGGGTGGCCCCATTGCGGCGTCGGTGCTCAGGTCGTGGATATCATTCAGCGAGACGCCTTCGACCAGCTCGACGCGCCGGTCTTGCGGGTCACCCAGGCCGACGTGCCCATGCCCTACAACAAGCACCTTGAACGCGCCGCCAAACCGTCGCCCGAGAAGGCCGTGGCGGCAGCGCGCCGGGTTCTGTACCTCGAGTAACGGGGGGGGGGGGGGGGGGGGGGG
>JBOHSA010000112.1:0-9248 GCA_050732995.1 Gemmatimonadales bacterium
CCCCCCCCCCCCCCCCCCCCCCCGCCGCAGTGCCGCCGAGGACGTCGGACACGACGCGACGCATGAGGGCGCTGTCGTCCACCACGAGGACGGTGGGCGGCCGCTCAGATGAGCGTGGCATCCTGTCCGACCGACCGGATCTCGACCCGGCCGTCCGCGAGGTGGAACCGCACCGAGCGCCCCGCCTCGCCCCCCACGGCCTCGCGCACCAGCGGGATGGACGCCGCGCGCAGGGCGTTGCGCGCGGCGGCGATGTTGCGCTCGCCCATCTGCACGGTCCCGGGCGTCATAAGCTGGGCGAACATGCTCGCGCCGCCCGCGAGCTTGGCGACCAGCCGGCGCGGGTCGGCCCCGAGCCGCGTCACGCGCTCCACCAGCAGGGGGACTGCGGTTTCCGGGAACTTGGCGGGATTCGAGACGTCGCGGGCCAGGCTCTTGGAGGGGAGCAAGACATGCGCCATCCCGCCGGCGCGCTCGACGGGGTCGTACAGCATGATCGCGACGCACGAGCCGAGGCCCAAGGTGACCAGCACGCCCGCGCCGCGGTCCGCCGCCCAGTCGGCCACTTTCACGATGGTTTCCCGGGCGGCCGTCGCCGTTCGGGACGGCGGTGGCGCCGTCACGCCGGCCGCCGGTAGATGCGCTCCCGGACGTTCGCGAGCACGAGTTGGTGGCGGGCGGGGCCGAACAGCGTCTCGACCTTGCCCAGCAGCAGGATGCCGTCGGGGGCGAGGGCGCGGGCGAACGCCTCGAACAGGCGTTCCTGCGTGGGCCGATCGAAATAGATGACGACGTTGCGGCACACGATCAGGTCGTAGGGAGCGTGGGGGGGCGGCTCCCGCGTCAGGTCGTGCTTGGCGACGTGGACCAGCTGCTGGAGCAGGGGCAGGGGCCGGCGGGGGGGATCGGGTGTGAAGTAGCGGCGCACCAGCGCCGGGGGCATTTCGCTGAAGGCGGTTTCGGCGTACGCCGCGGCGCGGGTCCGCTCGAGACTCTGGCGGTCGACGTCGGTCGCGTCCACGCGGGCGCGCGGCAGGAGGGCGTCCTCCCCGAGCGCGCGCGCGGTCTCGGCCAGCACCACCGCGAGGGTGTACGGCTCCTCGCCGCTGGCGCACCCGGCCGACCAGATACGCACCTGCCCCCGGCGTGCCCGCCAGCGATCGACGAGGTAGGGCCGGGCCAGCGCTTGCCAGGTTTCCGCGTTGCGATAGAACTTCGTGACGTTGATGGTGAGTGCGTCGAGCAGCCGGTCGTACTCGTGGGCGTCCGCGTCCAGCACGCGGCTGTATTCGGCGTAGGTGTGGACGCCGCGGGCGCGCATCCGCACGGCGATGCGCCGGCGCAGGCACTTGTCTTTGTAGGCATCGCAGCTGACGCTGCGCTCCCGGGAGATCTTCTGCGTCAGCGAGCGGAACGCGCGCGCGTCCTGCTCCGCCGTCACGACAGGGCGCTCAGGGTATCGAGGTTGGCCTTGACGAGCTCGTGGCCCGGGTTGAGCTCGAGCGCTCGCCGCCAGAGCTGCGTCGCAAGCTCGCGGTCGTTCCGCTTGTAGGCGATGTTGCCCAGCTTGAAGTACACATCGTCGCCCAGATCCGGGGACAGCTCGACGGCGCGACTGTAGGCGTCCCAGGCCTCGTCGTAGCGGGACGCCCGGTAGGCCAGGTCGCCCAGGTTCTTCGAGAGCTGGGGCAGCGAGGGCTCGTCCTTGCGCGCGGCCCGCACCAGCTCTTCCGCGCGGGGCAGCTCGCCCGCCAGCTCCCACAGCACGGCGAGATTGTTGCGCAGCACCGCGTGCGTCGGGTGGGCCGCGATCGCCGCCTGCGCGAGCTCCTCGGCCAGCTCGAAGTGCCCGGCGGCGGCGGCCGTCAGCGTGCGGGCCCAGAACCACAGCGCGGGCGGCCGGTCGGGGAACAGCTCCTTGGCGCGGTCCAGCCGACCGGCGGCAGCCGCCGCGTCGCCCCGCTTGAGGGCGATGATCCCCCATCCCAGGAGCACCCGCGGGTCGGTGCGGGCGCGCGTGGCCGCTTCGGCGAGGGCGGCCTCCGCGTCGTCCAGGCGCCCGAGCTGCTCGTAGGCCAGCCCCAGGTTGTGGAACACGCCCGGCCGGCTCCCGCCTTTTTCGGCCGCGAACCGCAGCGCGTCCATGGCTTCCCGCCAGCGGGCCTGCTTCAGGGCGACCAGGCCGATGAAGAAATGGGCATTCGCGTCGCCGGGCCGCAGCTCGGCGACGCGCCGGAACTCCCGCGACGCCTCGTCCAGCATCCCCGTCTTGTAGAAGGCGACACCCAGATTCCGGTGCTCCTCGACGCGGGCGTCGGTGATCTTCAGATCTTCGGCGGACGCGGTGCGGCCGGCCCGATGCAGGAACCCCGCGGTGATCAGCCCGTACAGCGCTTTGCCGATCTCGAACTCGCCGAGCCCCGAGTCCTCGATGACCTGGTTCACGTCGCGCGAGCCGTCGAGCAGCGGGAGCAGCCGCTGCTGCGGCTCGGTGAGCGTGGCGTCACTGATGGCCAGGCGGTCGCGGTCCACGAGGAAGATCAGATCGAAGGAGGGAATCTTCTTCTCGATCAGGCTCCACTCGTCGACCCGCCGGGCGCCCTCCAGCAGGAGCGACTCCGGGTTGATCGAGACGAGGAAGTCCTGGCGCTCCGGCCGGACGTCAGTCTCGAAGTTGAACGTCCCCTGGGTCCAGGTGAACAGGTAGTACACGGACTCCTCGATCTGCACGCGCATGTAGCGCTCGAGGTCGGGCTGGGAGATGACGCTCATCTCCACCAGGATCGCGCCCAGCTTCTTGTCGCGCTGCTTGCTCTGGCGCTCCACCGCCGCCTCAAGCTGCGCGGAAGTGATCCGCTCGTGCTTGACCAGGATGTCGCCCAGCCGGTCGCGCCGGTTGACGATGGACGCGTAGCAGATGCGGCCCTTGTCGAAATAGATGTAGCCGAAGTTCGAGCGGTCGGCGATCGAGAGGCACCCGCTCTTCTGCCCCAGCGCGAGCAGCTGGAGCACGTCGGGGAGGGAGGCCTCTTTGAGGGAGCCTTTGATCGCCATCAGCGGAGGTCCTCGATCACGCGGTCCGCCTGATCGGGCCAGTCCCACACCATTTTCTCGCGGCTGCGGATGCCGCCTGCGCTCGAGACGACGATGCCGCTGGTCCGGAAGCCGGTGCTGCGGCGCAGGGCCGGCCCTGCCTGGCCCTCGAGCACCTCACGCGCCAGGCCGGCCGTGAGCCGGGTGTCCTGGGCGGCCGCGGCGCTGGTCACGCGCTGGGCGAGGGCCGTCAGGCCGCGCACCGAGTCCACGGGGCGGTCGGCGAGATAGTCGAGCAGCGCGGGTTCCGCGGCGACCTGCTGGGGGCCGAGCAGCCGCTCGAGCACCGCCCGGCGCACCTCGCGATCGGGCTCGGCGAGCTCGGCGACGAGCCCCCCCTCGAGCCGCGAGACGATCCGCTCCTCAAGCCCCGGCAGGGTGTTGGGATGGGCGGGCGCGGTGCACACCAGCTGCCGCTCCTCGTCGAGGAAGAGATTGAACAGGTTGAAGAGCTCCTCTTGGGTCCGCTCCTTGCCTGCCAGCAGCTGGATATCGTCCAGTAGGAGCGCGCTCGCCCGCCGGTAGCGGGCCCGCCACCAGTCCACCCGGTTGCCGTCGATCGCCGCGATGAGCTCGTCGATGAAGGCCTGCGTCGACAGGCAGGCCACGATCGCGCCGGGCCGCCGGGCGAGCTCTAGTCCGGCGGCGTTGAGCAGGTGGGTCTTACCCAGCCCGCTGTTGCCGACGATGACGAGGGGGTTGTACTTTTTGCCCGGCTCCGCCAGCACCGCCCGGATGGCCCCGAGCGCTACGTGATTGGATCGCCCTACGGCGAAGGCGGCCAAGGGGAACGCCGGCGACGGGGCTGGGGGCGGCGCCGCGCCCTCGCGCACGCGCGTCGCCACCTCTTCGGCCTCGGCGAGCCGCTCCGGATCGCGGAAGACGCTCTGCCCGGCGGCTTGCGGGTCGAGCTCGGCCACTTGGGCTTCGAGCGCCCGGAGCCGCTCCACGTCCTTCCCGAAGGCGCCGATGACGTCGTCCACCGCCGCCGGGGCTTCGCGGTCGAGCAGCGCCTCGAGCCGGCGCGTGCGGTAGCCTTCCCCTTCCCAGCGCAGCACGGCCTCCGCGATGCGCGCCCGCCACGCTTCCACGGCCCGTCCGACGGTCACGGTAACGTCGGTCAGGAATTGGGAGAACTCGTCTCCGCCCGTCGGCGCGGCGGCGGCCCCCGCAGTCGCCCGGATGCCCAGCACCTCTCGCGCTGCTTCGGCGTTGATCGGCGACTCGTTTACGGCCTGGTGGGCGATGAGGCGGTTCATCGCCCCCATCAGCTCGCGGACGTTGGTGAACTCGGCCCCGGCCACCGTCTCCAGCACCCCGGGTTGGAACGCCGCCCCGCGCTCCTCCGCCTTGCGGCGGAGGATGGCGACCCGCGTCTCGTAATCCGGCACGCCGATGTCGACCACCAGCCCGCCCGAGAAGCGGGAGATCAGCCGTTCGTCGAGATCCGTGATTTCGCCGGGGGCCCGGTCGCTGGTGAGTACGACTTGGTGCCCCGCGCCCTGCAGCGCCTCCGTGAGCCGCAGGAGCTCCGCCTGCATCTCTTTGCGGTTGGTGAGGAATTGGACGTCGTCCACCAGCACCACGTCCACGTTCTGGAACCGGCGGCGGAAGGCGTCGCCCTGGCCGGCGGCGATGGCGGCGTGGAAGGCCTCCACGTATTCGTCCAGCGTCAGGTACTCGATGTTGAGCCCCGGGGCCAGCTTCTTGGCGAACTGGCCGATGGCCATCAGCAGGTGGGTCTTCCCGAGGCCCGACCCACTATAGATGAAGAGCGGGTTGTAGGCCGAGCCGGGGTTCTCCGCCACGGTGCGCCCGGCCGTCACGGCGAGCCGATTGGCGGCGCCGACCACGAAGCTCTCGAGCGAGTAGCGGGGGTTGAGCGCGGTGGTCACACGGGGCTTCCCGCCGCCAGGCGCTTCAGGACGAGCTCCGAGATGCCCTTCAAGGTTTCGAACACCCCCACCCCGTGCAGGACATCACCGGGGAAGCTCGGCACGCCGCGGAAATTGAGCGCGTCATCGAGCTCGGGCGGTTGCAGGATCAGCTCCTTGGGAAGGTCCTGTTTGTTGTACTGGAGCACGAGGGGCATCGTGCGGATGTCCACCCCGTGCTCCAGGAGATTGGCCTGCATGTTCTGGAGGCTTTCGAGGTTCTCGTCCAGCTGCCGGGCCTGGCTGTCGGCCACGAACACGACGCCGTCCGCGCCGTGGAGCACCAGGCGGCGGGTGGCGTTGTAATAGACCTGGCCCGGCACGGTGTAGAGCTGGAAGCGGGTCGTGAAGCCCGAGATCTGTCCGAGATCGATCGGGAGGAAGTCGAAGAACAGCGTCCGGTCCGTCTGGGTGGCGAGCGACACCATCCGCCCTCGGCGCGCCTCGGGCACGCGGGTGTAGATGTAGTGCAGGTTCGTCGTCTTCCCGGAGCGCCCGGGCCCGTAGTAGACGATCTTGCACGTGATTTCGCGCGTCGTGAAATTCACGAGGGACACCGGTTATCTCCCGAAAAGCGCATTGAGGCTGTCGGAGAGCTCGCGCTCGAAGTCCGCCGCCAGCACCTGCTTCGGGACCGACTCCCTCGGGCTCGCGGCCTGCAGGTCGGCGGCGAGTTGCTCGAAGAATAACTGCACCAGCCCGACGGAAGAAACGTCGAGGTCGTAGGCCACGAGCGCCACGAGCGGTCCCCGGCCCGTGGTCAGTGGCGACAGAAAGATGCCGTGCCGTTGGCCCTGATGATTGAGGGCGGCGAACGGCGGCTGGCGCAGCTGCTTGGCGAGCTCGGTGGTCGACGCCATGATCGCGGCGCCCAGCGCCGCCGCCGACATCACGTCCACGGCGCGCGCGAACCCCGACTGGGCAAGCACCTGTCCCGCCGGCGTCATCAGCAGGACGAGCCGCGCCGCCGCCTCCTGCACGAACACCGTGAGCGGGCGCAGGGTCCAGGCCTCGACCGCGCGCGCCGTCATCCGACCGCCTCGGCCGCCCGCAACAGCTCCAGCCGGACCAGGCCGACATTCACGTCCGGTTCCGCCACCGCCACCATGAGGACGCCGGACGCGGCCGGCACCACGAGCAGCGCCCCGCGCTCGCCCTGCAGGTGCCAGAAGGCGCCCGCCCCCACTCCCGCCGCCTCCATGGCGCGCCGCAGCCGCGTCGCCAGGCTCGCGGCCAACGCGGCGACGGCCGCGCCCTTGATCCCTTCCATGAGCTGCTCGGCGACGACCAGCCCGTCGTCGCCGGCCACGAGCATCGCGCCGCGCACGCCGCGGACGCGCGTGACGAGATCGAGCGCGCGGGTGAAGCCGGTCGCGGTCATGCCTGCCGCTCCAGCCAGTGGCGCGCCGCCTGCGCGGCCCGCGCGGCCAGGATCGCCAGGCGGCCCATGGGAATCGAACGGTCGCGTACCACCAGCAGGAGCGCGTCCGCGGTCGGCTGGGCGAGGTGCACGTGGCCCTGGCGGCCTTCGGCGGCGAGTCCGGTCCAACGGCCGAGACCGAGCAGTTTGGCCGTGCGCGCGGCTTCCTGCGACACACCGGCGAGATAGGCCGCGACCGCGTCGGTGACGTCGCCGCCGTCGGGGTGCCGCAGCGCACCGCCCAGCACCCGCCCCGCCGCATCGAGCAACAGCAGACCTTCCTGCGCCCCTTCCAACCCGGCGAACACCCGCGCCTCCTCGAGCGGCGCGGCGGGCTCGGCCATCGGCTCGTGCGCCATCGGCGGACTGGCGGGAGGCGGCGGGGAGGAAGTGGGGGCGGGGGCGGCGGGGGCGCCGGGGGCGGCGCCCAGCTCGGCCGGCACCGGAACGCCGCGCACCATGGCGAGCGCCTGGGCGATGTTCGGGTCTTCCGGGTCCACCCGGCGCGCCGCCTCCAGGTGCGCCTCGGCCTGCGCCAGATCGCCCACTTTGAAGTACAGGTACGCCAGCCCCTTCAGCGCACCGATATGCGTCGGCGCGATGCGGACCGCCATGTCCCACTCGTCGAACGCGTGCTCGTAGTCGTGCCGGTCGGCGAGGATGCGGGCGTAGAGGTCGTGGGCATCGGCGAGGTGCGAGTGGCGCTGCAGGCCGCTGACGGCGACGCGCTGCGCGGCGTCGAGCTGGCCCTTCTTGCGCAGCAGCTCCCCCAGCCGCAGGAACACGAGGCTCTGCGGGTCCTGGGCCAGCTGGGAGGAGAGCGTCTTGATGTCGTCAGCCATGGACTCCGGGGGCAGCGCCGGCGAGCACCTGGGCGGCGGCCTTGGCGCGCAGCACGTCTTCGAGGTGTTGGATCTCGCCTTCGACGCGGGCGGCGAGGCGCTCCCACTGCTCCCACTGGTCCACGGCCTCGGTGAAGCGACCGAGCGCGACGAGGGCGAAGCCCAGGAAGCGATGCGCGGGGGCCAGGAGCGGATCGAGGCGCACCGCGCGCCGCAGCTCCTCGGTGGCGTCGCCAGGGCGGCCCGCCCCGAGCTGAATGCGGCCCAGCAGCACATGGACGGCGGGGTCGCGCGGCGAGAGCCCGGCGGCCTGCTCGGCCCACGCCCGCGCGCGCTCCAGGTCCCTCTGCCGCAGCGCGTCTTCGGAGCGGGCCACGAGCTCGGCACCCTCGCCTTCCGAATGGACGGCGGGCTGGAGGGGGTGGCCGCGGTCGCCGGCGCGCTTCGCGCCGCCCGGATCGAGCAGGACGACGACGCCCGCGCTCTCGAGGCCGAAGATGGTCTTGGCGATGTCAAACTCGGAGCGTCCGAGCGCAGCCGCGAGCCCGCGGATGTCGCGCTGCCCGTCGATCAGGGCCAGCACTTCCCATTCGGGCGGGAGGAAGTCGAGATCCCCTTCCCCCGTCCCACCCTCGGGCGGCGGCGGCGGGGCGGGCGCGAACGTCGGCACGACGCCGACGTGCGGGATGCGTTTTTCGATACGCGACCATTCGTCGATCCGCCGCGCGCCTTCCATCAGCAGCGCCTCCACGGGGATGCGCACCGTGACGTCGGCCGGCACCTCGGCCATCGCGCCTTCGCTGAACGAGAAGTAGCCCTCGTTCCAGCTCATGACTTCGAACACGACTTCCTCGATCTGGAACCGCACTTGCCGCTGGATCTCCCGGGCCGTGATCGCGCCGATGGCGACCAGGATCTCCCCGATCCGCCGCGTGTCGCCCTGCCGCTGTTGCATGTCGCGGGCGCGCTCGAGGTCCGCCTCCGTGATGCGGCCCGTGCGCACCAGCAGACTCCCCAGGGGATGCGGGTTGCTGCGGATCTCGGCGAACACGATGCTGCCGTCGTGGAAGAAGATGGTGCCGGCGTTGTGCCGCAGCTCGGAGGTGACGCGGAGCGCCCCCGTCTTCCGGCTCAGGTCGAGCAGCTGGAAGACGTCGTGGATGCCGAGCTCGCGCAGCGGGCCTTCGATCGCCATGGCTAGGCCGCGTCCGAGGCGAAGATGCGCTGCAGATCCATCGCAGTGCGCGCGTGCATCCGGGCGCGCTGAGCGTACGCGCCGCCCGGATCCACGCGCGTCACCCGTTCCCACGCCTCCACCGCCTCGCCGTAGCGGTGCAGCCGGGCCAGGGCGACGCCGACGTGGAACAGCGCCGGGATGTGCCCGGCATCGAACTTGAGCACCCGACGGAAGGCCTCGAGCGCCGACTCGATCCGCTTGTCGTCGAGCAGGGCGCGTCCCAGCAGCAGGAGCGCGTCCAGGTCGTAGGGATCCTGCTCCAGGAGGTCGGCCAGTCGTAGGATGGCCCGACGGGCGTGGCCGGTCCGGCGCAGGAGATCGGCCAGCGCGAGCGCCGCCTCGTGGAAGGTGGGCAGGGCCTCGAGGGCCTGCTCGTAGGCGCGTTGGGCCTCGCCCCACGCTTCTTTTTCCTCGTGCAACCGGCCCAGCTCCAGCCAGACCTGGACGTAGCCGGGGTCGAGCTCGAGGGCGGCGCGGTAGGCGGCGAGGGCGCCGGTCTTGTCGCCGACTTTCTGGGCCACGTCGCCCTGCAGCTTGTGGAGATCGGCGCGGTCGGGCGCGCGGCGCTGGGCCTGTTGCAAGGCGGTGAGCGCGCCCGCCGCGTCGCGGCCGGCCGCCCGCCCCTTGGCCACGGCCACGAGCACATCCACATCGTCCGGGGCGAGCCGCAGCAGCTCTTCGGCCGCGGGGAGCGCCTCCCCGGCACGGCCCAGTCCCAGCAG
>JBOHSA010000113.1:0-4591 GCA_050732995.1 Gemmatimonadales bacterium
GGCCACGCCCATCGCGCCGGGAGCCGCGCGCGCGGCCAGGCGACTGACGACGGAGAGTCGGCGCACCGCCCGGCGGGCGACACGCCGGCCGGCGTCGGCGAAGACCAGGTCCGCATCGGGCCGCCGCCCGACCAACCGCAGCAACGCCTCGACGTGCGCCGGCTCGACCCGCGCGTCGCGCCGAACGAGCGACTCGTACTGCGCGAGCTGCATGGCGACCGTGCTGGACAGGCCGAGCCGCTTCACCAAGAGCTCCTCGGCGAACTCCGTGAGCCCGTCCTCGACGGGCGTATCGAGGTTCCTGACGGCCTCGAGCACGGCCAGCGGTACGATGCTGTGGACCACGGCGCGCGAAACCTAGCACCCCATTGCGGAGGGAGGGAGCCCCGGAGCAGGTTTCGGAACTCGATGACGACCCCCCCGACCCCCCCGACCCCCCCGACCCCGCCCGCGCCTTTCCCACCGCCCGCGACCCCCGCCGAGGCCAAGCGGCGGAGCTTCGAGCGCGAAGCCCTCGTGCACCTCGACGCGCTCTATCGGGTGGCGCTGCGCCTCGCCGGCTCCGCGGCCGATGCCGACGACCTGGTGCAGGAAACGATGCTCAAGGCCTACCGCGCGTGGCATCAGTTCGAGCCGGGAACCAACGCCAAGGGCTGGCTGCTTACCATCCTGAGGCACGCCTTCATCAATGAATACCGGCGCCGCACGCGCCACCCCGAGACGGTGGACGTGGACGCGATCGAGCCGTTCGCCGTGTTCCCCGAGGGCCAGGAGGACGACCCCCAGGGCGCCTTCTTCGACCGGATCGTGGACGACGAGGTGCTCCGCGCCATCGACGAGCTGCCGGAGGCGTTCCGGGAGACGCTGGTGCTGAGCGACGTGGAAGGCATGAACTACCAGGAGATCGCGAAGATCCTCGAAGTGCCGGTGGGGACCGTGAAGTCACGGCTGTTCCGGGCGCGCAAGCTGCTCCAGGCGAAGCTGTACGCCTACGCCGTCGGTATGGGATACATCAAAGGAAGCCACGGATGAACTGCCGCCAGACCATCGAGCACCTCTACGAGTTTCTGGACCGGGAGCTCACTCCGGAGGTCGAGCGCCAGGTTCGGGAGCATCTGCGGGAGTGCCCCCCCTGCGGCGAGCATGCCGACTTCGAGCAGGCGTTCCTCAAGTTCATCGAGGCGCGGTGCCGGGCGCGGTGCGCGCCGCCGGAGCTGAAGCGCCGCATCCTGCGCGAGTTGTTCGGCGAGTGAAGTGGCTGACCCCGGACGGGCTCGTCGCCGCGCTCGCGGTGGGCGCGGCGGTCGCGGTCGGGTTGGGCTGGCGGGGAGTGGTGGTACTCCTCGCCTTCTTCGTCTCCGGAAGTCTCCTCACCCAGCTCGCCGGCACCGAAGGCGGTCGCCGCACCGCGCGGCAGGTCGTGGCGAACGGCGGCGTCGCCGCGCTCGCCGCGCTGGTCGGTGCGTGGGGGGCGGCGGCGGGCGCGCTGGCCGCCGCTACGGCCGACACGTGGGCGACGGAGATCGGCTCCTTCTCACCGCGCCCGCCCCGGCTCATCACCAGGTGGATCCCGGTGCCGCGTGGGACGTCGGGGGGTATCACGTTCCTGGGAACGGCGGGTGGCGTGGCCGGTGCGGTGCTGCTCGGCTGGGCGGCGGTGGCGCTGGCACCCCGGCCAGGAGGGGGGGGAGGCGACGCCGCCGCGGGGTCGGGTTACCCGGAGTGGGGGTTGGCGTGGGTGGTGACCGGCGCCGGGATCGCCGGCATGCTACTCGATTCCGTGCTGGGCGCGACCGCACAAGGGCAGTTCGAATGCGCGTCGTGCGGCGCGCGGTTCGAGCGGGCCGGCACGCTGTGTCATGAGCCGGTGCGCCGCATCCGAGGGTTCCGATGGCTGGACAACGATGGCGTGAACCTGGCGGCGACGGTCGCGGGCGCCGCCCTGGCCGAGCTCGGCTGGCGCTGCTGCTCCTAGTCGCGGCCGCTGCGTTCACGCGGTTCGGCTGAGGGGGAGGGGGGGGGCTCGAGCGGTCGTGTCGCGCTGGGATGCCATCGTAGTGGGAGCGGGCCCGGCAGGTGCGGTGACGGCGATGCTGCTCGCCCGCGCCGGGGCCAGGGTGCTGTTGCTCGATCGCGCCCGCTTCCCTCGGGACAAGGCCTGCTCGGAGTACCTGAGTCCGGAATCGACGCGGCTGCTCGCCCGCTTGGGCGACGGCGTGCTCGAGCGCATCGAGCAAACCGCTCCCGCCAAGCTGTACGGCATGAAGGTGGTCTCTCCCACCGGCGCCTCAGTGGTCGGCCGCTTCGCCGCGCGTCACGCCTACCCAAGTCCGCGGCCGTTCGGCTTGGCCCTCCCGCGCACGATCTTCGATACGATCCTACGCGACGCCGCCGAGCGGGCGGGAGCGCACACGCAGGAAGAGTCGGTGATGGAGGATTTGGTGTACGACGCCGGCGCGGTGGGCGGTGTGATCACGCGGACGAGCACCGGACAACGGACGACGCATCGCGCTCGCGTCGTCGTGGGCGCCGACGGGCTGCGCTCGGTGGTGGCGCGTCGGCTCGGCCTGCACCGAGCCGGGCATCCGCGGCGGATCGCCTTCAGCGCCCATGTGCAAGACGTGCAGGGTGTGGCCGAGATGGGGGAGATGCACGTGGGCGCCGCCCGGGGGGAGGGTGCGAGCGGCTACGTCGGCCTGGGCCCGATCGGAAGCGGCGTGACCACCGTCGCGCTCGTGCTCCCGCTCGCCGCGGTCCGACCGGCGGGCCACGCCGTCCGCGCGAGCTTCTTCTCCCAGCTCGACGGGTTCCCCGGCCTGCGCGGGCGGTTCGACGCGGCGCGGCTCGTTCGGCGCGTCCTGGTCACCGGGCCGTTTGCGCAGTGGTCGCGCCGGCCGGTGGCGGACGGCGCCCTGCTGGTAGGCGACGCGGCGGATTTCTTCGACCCATTCACGGGCCAGGGGATTTTCAGCGCCCTGCGGGGCGCCGAGCTCGCCGCGGAGGCGATTCTCCCGATCCTGGCGGGCGGAAGACCGGTGACCGCCGCCGCGCTCGTTTCCTACGGGCGCGCCCGGCGCGCGGCTTTCGCCGGCAAGTGGCTGCTCGAGCGCCTGATCGGCGCCGGCGTCGGGTGGCCCGCGCTGGCCGAGCGCGTGATCCGCCGTCTGGCGCGCCGGACGGACCTGGCCGATCTTCTGGTGGGGGCGACGGGCAACTTCGTTCCGGCGCGCGCGGTGCTGGCCCCCGGCGTCCTCGCCCGCCTCCTGTGGTGACCATGCCCGGCGTCGATCCCCCCACTTTCCGCCAGCTGCTCGGCCGGTTCGCGACCGGCGTCACGGTGCTCACCACCCGCACGCCGGACGGCCGGCCGCTCGGCATGACGGCGAGCTCGGTCGCGTCGGTCTCCCTCGATCCGCCGCTCCTGCTCGTGTGCGTCGACCACCAGAACGACATGCACGCCGCGCTGGGGCGCGCCCGCCACTTCGTGCTCAACGTGCTGGCCGCCGATCAGGAGGCCCTGTCCCGCCGCTTCGCGGCCGACGCTACAGACCGCTTCGACGGCGTCGGCTACCAGGACAACAAGCAGGGCCTACCCGTGCTCGCGGGCGTCCTGGCGAGCATCGAATGCGCAAAGACCGACACGGTGCCCGGGGGCGATCACACCGTCTATTTCGGCCGCGTCACCGGCGGCACCGTGACCGACCGGCGCCCGCTGTTGTACTACCGCGGCGGCTACGCCGGCCTCGACGGCGGATGATCGGCACGGAGCTGCTCGACGACCCGCAGGCCGACCCCTTCGCGGTGCGGGCGCAGCTGGGCGACATCGCCCGGCTCAACGCCCTGTTCGGAGGATCGCGGGTGGTGGTGGAAGCCTTGGAACCGTTCTTCCAGGCGGCCGGTACCGATCAGCACTGGACCTTGCTGGATGTCGGCACCGGGGCCGGCGACATCCCCGTGGCCGTGGCGGCCGCGGCGCGCCGCTACGGCATCACGTGTACCACGATCGGCGTGGAACGCATCCCCACCGCGGCCCGGATGGCGCGCTCGGCGGGGCTCCGGGCGGTGGTCGGCGACGGGGACGCTCTCCCCTTCGCGCCGAAGTCCGTGGACGTCGTGGTCGCGAGCCAGGTGCTCCACCACCTGTCCCGCGAGGCCGCGATCCGGTGGATCGCCGGCATCGATCGGCTGGCGCGGCGCGCCGTGGTGTTGGCCGACCTGCGCCGCTCCCGCCTCGCCATGGCCGGCATCTGGCTCGTCGCGCCATCCCTGGGGATGAGCCGCGCCACCCGGCACGACGCCGTGGTCTCGCTGCGTCGAGGATTCCGCCGGCGCGAGCTCGCGGCCCTGCTCGAGGCAGCTGGGGTGCGGGCCACCATCCGGTACCGGCCGTGGTCTCGTATCGTATCGGCGTGGCGGCCCCATGCGCACGGTTGATCGCATTCGGATCCACGCCCCTCTCGAACGAGTCTTCGCCCTAGCCCAGGACGTCGAGCGCTGGCCCGAGATCCTGCCGCACTATCGCTGGGTCCGGTTCTTGGACCGCCGCGCCGCGGTGGGCGGCGGAAGCGGGGGGGGGGGGGGGGGGGGGGGG
>JBOHSA010000114.1:0-6348 GCA_050732995.1 Gemmatimonadales bacterium
CGGGCCGTCTTCTCCGTGAACTCGAACACCCCCTCGATCATGCGGGCGTCCTGCGCGCCCAGTCTGCCCGTTTTGCGGGTCTGCTGCACCAGCATCATGATCTCTTCGGGGGAGTGCACCCGCTCCAGCTCGGTGGGCGGCCGCGCGCCGAAGAGCTTCAGGATGCCGTTGGCGGTCCCGTTGAGCAGCCAGATGAACGGATTGGTCGCGATCGTGAAGAGGATGAGGGGTGGCGCCACCCAACGGCTGGTCTGCTCCGGATGCAGCAGGGCGAGCGCCTTGGGGGCGAGCTCGCCGAGCACGATGTGGAGGAACGTGATGATGGTGAACGCGACGGCGACCGCCACGCTTTCCGTCGCGATCACGTCGACGGGCGCGGGCAGCCCCGTGAACAGGTGCTCGATGGTCCCGGCGAGCGCCGGTTTGCCGATCCACCCCAGCCCGAGACTCGCCAGGGTGATCCCGAGCTGGGTGCCCGAGATGTAGCGGTCGAGATGCTGGATGGCCTCCTTGACGACCTTCGCGCGGCGGTCCCCCCTGCGGATCATCGCGTCGATGCGCGTGCGCCGCGCCGCGACCAGCGCGAATTCGGCCGCTACGAAGAACGCGTTCGCCGCGACCAAGACGAGCACGGCGAGCAGGCGCAACCAGAGCGAG
This sequence comes from Gemmatimonadales bacterium, assembly GCA_050732995.1. Classification (GTDB taxonomy): domain Bacteria; phylum Gemmatimonadota; class Gemmatimonadetes; order Gemmatimonadales; family GWC2-71-9; genus JBOHSA01. The sequence goes on from JBOHSA010000114.1 coordinate 658, forward strand.
CCGAGTTCCGGTTCGGGCATGGGTTCGGGCAAACCTAGTCGAAGCGCACTCGACTTCAAGCGCGGCCTCCGTATGTTTCGCTCAGAGCGAGAGTCGGTATGTTTCGCTCAGAGCGAGAGATGACGACGCTGCCGTTCGAAGCCCATTGCACCCATCGCGCGCCCCCCGCGCTGCGGACCGAAAGCCGCCGGCGCCTGGCGATCGTGTTGGGGATCACCGTCGCAGTGATGGTCGTCGAAGCCGTGGGGGGCTGGCTCGCCAATTCGCTCGCCCTGCTCGCCGACGCGGGGCACATGCTGGCGGACGTCGCCGCCCTCAGCCTGGCCCTGCTCGTCGCCCATCTGGCCGGACGGCCCGCCACTCCGGAGCGGTCCTTCGGCCTGCTCCGTCTCGAGATCCTCGCTGCGCTGGTCAATGGCGCGCTGCTAATCGCCATCGCGGTCGGCATCGCGGTCGAAGCGGTCCAGCGCTTCCGCGCCCCGCCCGCCGTCGACGGCGTGCTGCTCCTCGCGATCGCGGGGGTCGGGCTCGCGGCCAACCTCGCGGGCGCCGTGATCCTGCACCGCGGGCTCGATCACTCGATGAACCAGCGGGGCGCCTACCTCCACGTCCTGAGCGATCTGCTCGGCTCGGCCGGGGCCGTGCTGGCGGGCGCCGTCCTGCTCGCCACCGGCTGGACCCTCGCCGACCCCATCGTCTCCGTGCTCATCGGCCTGCTCATCCTGATCGGCGCGTGGCGCCTGGTGCGGGAGAGCGTGGACGTCCTGCTCGAGGCGACCCCGGCGCACATCTCGCTGCCGGACGTGCACGCCCGGATCGCCTCCCTCCCGGGCGTGACGTCGGTCCATGACCTCCACGTATGGACGGTGACGAGCGGGGTCGTCGCCATGAGCGGGCATCTCGTGGTCCGCAATCCGGCCGAGCACCAGCGAATTCTCGAGACGGTGCAGGACCGGCTCGGGCAGCTCGGGATCGGGCACGTGACGGTGCAGATCGAGCAGGATCCGACCTGTGACTAGCAGGGACGAGCGGCCCTGGCACCGGTCCTACGATCCCGGTGTTCCGCGCCACGTGGCGTTCGAGGACCTGACGATTCCCCGATTCCTCGAGCGCGCCGCGGCGCGCCATCCCGACACGACCGCGCTCGTGTTCCTGAACGGCCGGCTCACCTATCGCCAGCTCGACGACCAGGTAGCCCGCCTCGCCACCGCGCTCGCCGGATTGGGCGTGGCGCCGGGCAGCCGCGTGGCCATCCAGCTCCCCAACCTTCCGCAAACGGTCATTGCCTATTACGCCACCGCGCGGCTGGGGGCCCAGGTCGTGCTCACCAACCCGCTCTACACGCCGCGGGAGATGGAGCACCAGTGGAAGGACGCGGGCTGCACGGTCGCGGTGGTCGCGGACTTCACGTACGACCAGAAGATTGCCGCCCACCGCGCCGAGCTGCCGATCCGCGAGTATGTGATCGCCTCGATCCCGGACTACCTGCGGTTCCCGCTCAACCTGCTCGCGCCGCTCAAGCTGAAGCGGCAGAAGCCGCACCCGGCCATCGCCAAGGTGCGGCCCGGCCCCGGGATCCACTTCTTCCGGGACCTGATCGCGCGCACGGACCCTCGTTCGCCGGCGGTGACTATCGGGATCGACGACGTCGCGGTGCTGCAATACACCGGCGGCACGACCGGCGTCTCCAAGGGGGCGATGCTCACGCACCGCAACCTCTCGTACAACGTGCAGCAAGCCAGCGCCTGGCTCCCCGGGCTTCGCCCCGGTCAGGAGGTCATGCTGGCCGCGCTCCCGATTTTCCACGTGTTCGGGATGACGGTGTGCATGAATCTCCCGGTCTACATCGGCGCCACGATGGTGTTGCTTCCCAACCCGCGGGACGTGCCCGCGCTCGTGCAGGCCATCGAGCGGCACCGCGTGACGATCGCGCCACTCGTGCCGGCGCTGTTCAACGCGATCAACCAGCTCCCGGGCGTCGAGCGGCGCGACCTGTCGAGCGTCGCGGTGTGCGTTTCCGGCTCCGCCCCGCTGTCGGTGGAGGTGCAGCAGCGCTTCGAGACGCTGACCGGCGGCAAGATCTGCGAGGGATTCGGACTGACGGAGACATCGCCGGTGACGCACATCAACCCGCTCCGCGGGCGGCGCAAGATCGGCACGATCGGCCTGCCGATCTGCGACACCGATTGCCGGATCGTGGACATCGAGACCGGGAGCCGCGACCTCCCGCCGGGCCAGGAGGGCGAGCTGCTCATCCAGGGCCCGCAGGTGATGCGGGGGTATTGGAACAAGCCGGACGAGACGGCGAACGTGCTCCGGGACGGGTGGCTCTTCACGGGTGATCTGGCCGTGATGGACGCCGACGGCTTCTTCACGATCGTCGGCCGCAAGAAAGAGATGATCGACGCCAGCGGTTACAAAGTCTACCCCGACGAAGTGGACCGCGTGCTGATGAGCCATCCGGCGGTGCTCGAGGCGGCGACCATCGGCGTACCCGATCCCAAGCGTGGCGAAACCGTCAAGTCGTTCGTCGTGCTCAGGCCGGGCGCGCGCGCCACGGCCGAGGAGATCGTGGCCCACTGTCGGGAGGGCCTCGCGCCGTACAAGGTGCCCGCCCAGATCGAGTTCAGGAGCGAGCTGCCCAAGAGCGCCGCCCTCAAGATCCTGCGGCGGGAGCTGCGCGACGAGGAGCTGCGCAAGCGGAAGACCGGGTAGGCGGTGACCGCGCCCTTGTCCGCCTCCGTCCGCTCTCTTATACTGCGCCCCTCACCCAGCCACCATGAGCAGGTAGGATCTTGCAGATCCGCAACATCGCCATCATCGCCCACGTCGACCACGGGAAGACGACCCTGGTGGATCAAATGCTCCGCCAGGCCGGGGTGTTCCGCGCCAACCAGCAGGTGATGGAGCGGGTGATGGATTCGAACCCGCTCGAGCGCGAGCGGGGGATCACCATCCTGTCCAAGAACACGGCGGTGCGCTGGGGCGAAACCAAGATCAACATCGTCGACACGCCGGGACATGCCGACTTCGGGGGTGAAGTGGAGCGGATCCTGCGGATGGTCGACGGGTTCCTCCTGCTCGTGGACGCGGCGGAGGGGCCGATGCCCCAGACGCGCTTCGTGGCGGGGAAAGCGTTGGCGCTGGGCCTGCGCCCGATCGTGATCGTGAACAAGATCGACCGGCAGGACGCCGAGCCCCTGCGCGTACACGACGAGGTGCTCGAGCTGCTCATGGACCTCGACGCGACGCACGAACAGTTCAGCTGCCCGTTCTTGTATGCCTCGAGCCGCCAGGGCATCGCCACGACGGACTTGTCCGTCCCCGGAACGGACTTGAAGCCCCTGTTCGAGACGATTCTGGTGGAGATTCCGCCTCCCCAGGGCGACGCCCACGGCCCGTTCCAGATGCTGATCTCGACCCTGGACTACTCCTCGTATCTCGGTCGGATCGGGATCGGCCGGATCGAGCGGGGCCGGGTGCGCGTGGGGGAGACGGTGGCGCTGCTGCCCATTGGGGAGCCGGGCCCGGTGGGGGACGGGACCTACGAGCAGGCGCGTGTGGCTCGGCTGTTTGCTTTCGAGGGGCTGGAGCGCGCGGAAGTCGAGGAGGCCGCGGCCGGCGAGATCGTGGCGCTGGCGGGGCTCGCGGGGGTGGAAATCGGGAAGACCGTGACCGCCCTCGACCACCTCGACCGCCTCGCCGGGATCGCGGTCGAAGAGCCGACGATCTCGGTGGATTTCATGGTGAACAACTCGCCGTTCGCGGGCCGCGACGGCAAGTTCGTGACCGGCCGCCAGCTGCGGGAGCGGCTGTACAAGGAGCTGGAACGGAACGTCGCCTTGCGGGTGGAGGACACGGACAGCGCCTACACCTTCACCGTGTCGGGGCGGGGCGAGCTGCATCTCGGGATCCTGATGGAGACGATGCGGCGCGAGGGGTACGAGTTCCAGGTGAGCCGGCCCCGGATCATTCCCCGGGAGGGGCCGAACGGCGAGCGGCTCGAGCCCTACGAGGAGCTGATGATCGACTGCCCCGAGGGGTACCTGGGGGTGGTCATGGAGAAGCTGGGGCCCCGGCGGGCGACGCTGCTGGATCTGAAGAATCCGGGACTCGGCCAGGTGCGGATGCGGTTCAAGATCCCCGCGCGAGGTCTGCTGGGCTACCGCTCGGAGTTCTTGACCGACACGCGGGGGACGGGCATCATGCACCACCGCTTCTTCGAGTACGGGCCCTGGGCGGGGCCGCTCTCGGGGCGGAGCCGGGGGGTGTTGGTGGCGGACCGGGAGGGGGTGGCGGTGGCCTACGCGCTGTTTAACCTACAGGAGCGCGGGGGGCTATTCGTGAAACCGGGGGACCTGGTGTACGAGGGGATGATCGTGGGCGAGAGCGCCCGCTCGGGCGACATCGACGTCAACGCCGCGAAGGAGAAGAAGCTGACGAACATGCGGACGACGGCGTCGGACGAGATGATCATCCTGGAGCCCCCGCGGCAGATGACCTTGGAGCTGGGGCTCGAGTACATTGAGGACGACGAGTTGATCGAGGTGACGCCCGCATCGCTCCGCTTGCGGAAGCGCGCCTTGGGCGCGACGGCGCGCCGGAAGCTTGCCCGGAACGCCCGGGCGCTGGAAGAGTAGACGCGAAAACTCGTTGCACCATAACCTCAGCCGGGGGTGACAATGCTGGCCGTGGCAACGTCGATGGACTGGTCGCTCAAGCGTCGCAGCGACAGCCTCGACGAAGAGTTCGGGGAGTTCGAAGAGGATAAGGACCTGGACGAGGAGTTCGACGACGAGCTGGACGAGGACGAGATGGACGACGAGGACCTGGACGACCTCGACGACTACGACGACCTCGACGACGAGTTCGATGACGAGGAAGACGAGGAGTTCCGGCCCAAGAAGGGGCCACGGCGGGAATGGGAGTGAGCGGAGGCGGTCAGGCGGTCGGGCGGTGAGGCGGACGAGGGACCCGAATCGCCGGACCGCCGGGCGGTTGAGAAGGGACGGGAGCGGGACCGGCTGACCGCCGGGGGTGGGAAAGAGTTGGGGCGGAGAGTAGGGCCTGTAGCTCAGGTGGTTAGAGCGCACGCCTGATAAGCGTGAGGTCAGTGGTTCAACTCCACTCAGGCCCACTGTTGGGAAGAGCGAGCCCCGCCTGGTGTTACGGCACTGGGCGGGGTTCCTGTTTTGGTGGAGTTGGAGCTGTGGTGTCGATTCGTGGTGTCGATTCGCTCCCTTGACCGCCTGCCGTCCCGCCATTTTGTATACCCGATGCGAATCTTGCGGGACTTCGAGGGGAGGGCCATCCGCCTCACCGATGAGCGGCGCCAGCACATCCTCGAGCATCCTGAGCTATCCGGCCTTGAACGCTCGATCGCAGAGACGCTCGGCAGCCCTCAAGCCGTCGTACAATCGTTCAGCGATCCGGAGGCCCGGCTCTACTACCGCTACTACTTTGGAACACTGGTCGGCGATAAGTTTCTCTGTGTGGTGGTGAAGCTCACCCAGGCCGATGCCTTTGTGGTCACCGCCTACCTCACTGATCGGGTGAAGAAGGGAAAACACATATGGCCAGCCGAAAGGTGAAGATTTGGTACGATCAGGAAGGCGACTACCTGGAAGTCATCTTCGACCAGAAGCCAGGGTTCTTCCGCGATACGGCGTCAGACCAGGTGATGGAGAAGGT
>JBOHSA010000115.1:0-4130 GCA_050732995.1 Gemmatimonadales bacterium
GGTCCGTGCGCCGGATGGCGGCCCGCGTGGGCGTCAGCCCCGCGACGGTGCAGCGGGTCTGGGCGCGCGCCGGGTTGCAGCCGCACCGCCTCGAGCGGTATGTCACCAGCCCCGACCCCGACTTCGAGCGCAAGGCCGCCGACATCCTCGGGCTGTATCTGCGCCCGCCCGCCCATGCGGCCGTGTTCTGCGTGGATGAGAAGACCGCGATTCAGGCGCTCGATCGGCTCGATCCGGTGTTGCCGCTGTCCCCGGGCCGCGCCGAGCGCCATGGCTTCGAGTACGTGCGCCATGGCACGCTCTCGCTCTACGCGGCGCTGGAGGTCGGCACCGGCCAGGTGGAAGGGCGGACGGTGCCGCGGCACACGAGTGCCGCCTTCGTGGGGTTCCTCGATCAGGTGCTCGCCAAGCAACCCAAGCGGCGGGAAATCCATGTGATCTGTGACAACCTCTCGGCGCATAAGACGCACGCGGTGCGGGATTGGCTCGCCGCCCATCTGCGTGTCACGATCCACTACACCCCGACCTACAGCTCGTGGCTCAATCAAGTCGAGCTGTGGTTTGCGAAGATTGAGCGCGACTGCATCGCCCGCGGCATCTTCACCTCGACCACCGACTTGCGGCGCAAGCTGATGCAGTACATCCGGCTCCACAACAAGACCTGTCGGCCATTTCACTGGACGTATCGTTCACCCAAGCGTCGCATCCGTACTAGCGGTGTTTGAGAGACAGTCCACTAGGTCGGTCACGGCGGCTTTGGCCGCTTTGTTCATACCCTGGCTGGCCGGACAGGCCGTGGCTCAGCAGGGGGCGGTTTCCGAGTACGACGTACCGGACGAGGTAGACCGGTGCATCAAGTCGCTTGGGACCGGGTATGAGATCAGCGGGAGGATCAACCCATTCTATTTGCGCGGGGACTTCGATGGCGACGGCAAGGTCGACCACGCCGTGCTCGTTCGCCGGAATGATCAGCAGGGCATAGTGATCTGTCGGAGCGTGGGGGGACAGCTCCCCGTGCTTGGAGCGGGAGTGGAGTTCCATCGGATCAAGGATCTAGACTTCGATGCTTGGCAGGTGCATCCGAAAGAGCGGCGCGTTGAGCAGGGTGTAGGGGAAGGCAAGCCTCCCCGTCTCCGCAGTGACGCAATCCTGATAGTGTGGGAGGAATCCGCGAGCGCTCTCATCTATTGGGATGGAACGCGCTTCGTTTGGTACCAACAGGGTGACTGAGACAAGGTGGCCGCCGGCGGAACTGTAATCGCCCGTCGCGCGATCGTCCTCTCGCGTAACGCTGCGCTTCTCGTCGACGTCTCCTGTCGACGCCCGTCCCTCGTTTCGCCGACCCTTCGGCCAGATTCGCCGCTGCGGAGCACGCCGGCAACTAGGTGGCACAAAGGAGGCATTCGTGGGACGGAAAGCGTTGACCGGTGCAGCACTTCTGGTCCCAGTCCTAGTCATTTCGGCGTGGGTTCTGCAACGACGGGCGAACAAGGGAGTCGGGATACAGCAGCCGCAAGTGCATCCTTGGTGCGACCCGAACCTGTCTTCTCGGTCATCGCAGCTCCTCTTGACCTCGGACAGTCTGGGCCCGATTACGATCAGTCTGTCACGCCCGTCGCTTGAGAAAGCATGCCCCGGGCTTGTGGACACGACTAGCTATGGGGATGAGGGCATACGGCGCCGGGTGACAGAACTGGTTCTGAAAAGGGAGTACATTGGGGATATCGAGTGGAACAGCGCTGGCATAATGAGCAGACTGGTGATTCGCAGCCCGCTGGTCGTGACTACGGATGGTCTGCATGTCGGCTCGCGACTAGAAGAAGTGAGACAGGCGTTGGGCGTGCTCACGGCCGGCGCCGACGAACACGGCGTGTATGTGTGGGTCGAGAGTCTTCCCAACATCGGTTTCAAACTCTCCGCGAAGGTTGGCGAATCTGTCGATACGCAACGCCCCTTCGACTCCAAGATTCTGCCGGACACGAGCAGGGTTCAGGAGGTGCTGTTCGGGCCCGACTCTTAGAATCGACGTAGTCGAGCCTCTTCCCGCGACGCCACCCCGCCACGTATAACACCTCGTCCACCGGTTCTCGTAGGGGGAGGCAGGTAGAGGTTCGGGGAGGTTGGTAGGGGAAGGTGGAGTCGCAGGTTGAGCGCGGGGGAACGACGCGGCGGTTGTAGGGGTGACCTCGACTAACCGCCACAACCTACACCACCTCAGACTTCACGCCCCCGCCGCCGCCGCCAACCGCTGGATCGCCGCCTCCTTGCCCACCACATACAACAGCTCGTTCACCGGTTCCGACACCGTACCCCCCGTGAGCGCGATGCGGATCGGCTGAAACACCTTCCCCGCGGCCACCCCGCGCTCCTCGGCGAGCGCGCGCAGCCGCCGCTCCAGCGCCTCGGGCGTCCACTCCACGTCCTTCAGCGCCGCGACGCTCGCCGCGAGCGCGCTCCGGTACCCCGCCGGATCCTGCGCGATTTCCTTCGTGGCCTTTTCATCGAGCGTAACGCGCTGCGCGTCGAGCCGCACGGCCACCTGCCGCGCCACGTCGATCGTCGTACGCGAGCGCGTCTTCACCGCCGCGATCGCCTTGAGCACGGCCTCCCGGTTGCCGTTCACGCCGAGCTCGGCGAGCTGCGGAGCGACCAGCGGATACAGCTCCTCGGCCGACGCCGCCGACAGATACTGCCCGTTCATCCACTCGAGCTTGGTGGTGTCGAAGATCGCCGGCTTCTTCTGGATGCCCTCGAAGGAGAAGCGCTGGATCATCTCCTCCAGGGTCATAATCTCCCGGTCGCCGCCCGGCGACCAGCCGAGCAGGGCGAGGAAGTTGCGCATCGCCGCGGGCAGGATGCCCAGGTGCTGGTAATCGCCGACCGCGGTGGCGCCGTGGCGCTTGGAGAGCTTCTTGCCGTCGGGGCCGTTGATCATGGGGACGTGGCCGAACACCGGCGGCGCCTTCCCCAGCGCGCGGTACAGCGCGAGCTGCTTGGGGGTGTTCGAGATGTGATCGTCGCCCCGAAGCACGTGGGTGACGGCCATGTCGAGATCGTCCACCACGACCGCGAAGTTGTACAGCGGCGAGCGATCGGAGCGCAGGATCACGAAGTCCTTGATGTCCTCACCCTGGAAGCTGATGCGCCCGTGCACCGCGTCCTCCCAGGCGATCTCGCCCGGCGGCAGCCGCAGCCGGATGGTCCCCGCGTCGAGGTAGGCCTGGTCGGAGGCCAAGAGCTGGTCGGCCACCTCCTGGTGGCGCTTGCTGCGCGCGCCCTGGAAGACCGGCGGCTCGTCCCAATCGAGGCCGAGCCAGGTGAGGCCGTCGAGGATGACTTTCGTATGTTCGTCGGTGGAGCGCGCTTTGTCGGTGTCTTCGATGCGCAGGAGGAATTTGCCGCCGCTGCGCCGGGCGTAGAGCCAGTTGAACAGGGCGGTGCGGGCGCCGCCCACGTGCAGGTAGCCCGTGGGGGAGGGGGCGAAGCGGACGCGGACGCTCATGCGGGCTCGGGCCCCTCGGGCCAGACCGGATCGGGCCGCGCGGGAGCCGGCTGGTCGGGGCCGAGGTTCTCGGGCGCCATCCCCGCGTAGATGAAGTTCTCCGGCGGGATCGGGATGCCGGCCAGGCGGCGGAGCAGCGCCAGCTGCCCGGCGTGCGTCATGGCGTCGGCCAGCGGGCCGCGCAGCAGCTGCTCGATCGTGATCTCGCGCAGCGGCGCCCCGGTCTCGAGCCGGCGTCCCAGGTCCTCGAGCAGCTCGTGGAACCGGCGCACCTCGTCCGGCAGGGTAGGGAGCGGGTCGGGCCGGTAGCGCCCGCCCAGGAAGAAGGTGCGCGCGTAGCCCAGCAGGCTCGCCATGTGGCGCACGAGCTCCTTGGGGGTGCGCACCTGGCGGCCCGCGGTGAAGTCCCCGAAGGCGTCGGGCGCGCCGCGCACCGCCTTCTGGGTCCGGTAGGCGAGCGACGCCAGGAAATGGCGCAGCAGCGCCCGCTGTTCGTCCACGAAGGGCCTATGGGGTGGCGGTACGGAGAGGGGGGGATTCGAACCCCCGATAAGGCTGTTAGGCCCTATAACGGTTTAGCAAACCGCCGCCTTCAGCCACTCGGCCACCTCTCCAGCGAAAGCAGAAC
>JBOHSA010000116.1:0-13567 GCA_050732995.1 Gemmatimonadales bacterium
GAAGGCGCGGGCGTCAAGCTGCGGCGCGCATTCGGGTTTGGCAACACCGAGGAGTTCGATCCGTTTCTCCTGTTCGACGACTTCCGCAACGAGCGCCCCGACGACTATCTCGCGGGCTTTCCGTGGCACCCGCATCGGGGCATCGAGACCATCACCTACGTCCTGACAGGGACGGTCAACCACGGCGACAGCCTGGGGAACCGGGGGACGCTCGGGGCCGGGGACGTGCAGTGGATGACGGCCGGCCGCGGCATCCTGCATCAGGAAATGCCGCAGGGCGACCCGCGGGGGTGGATGCACGGCTTCCAGCTCTGGGCCAACCTGCCCGCCGCCCTGAAGATGACCGCTCCGCGCTACCAGGACATCTTGGCCAAGGACATCCCGGAGGTGACGGACGACGACGGCACGCGGGTGCGAGTCGTGAGTGGGGACTTCTGGGGCACGACCGGGCCGGTGGAGGGCGTCGCCGCGGACCCGCGCTATCTCGACGTGTGGATCCCAGCAGGTCGCCGCAAGACGTTGCCGGTCGAAACGACCCGGCACGCGTTCGCCTACGTCTTCGAAGGGTCCGGCACGTTCCGCGACGCGTCACAGCCGCGGAACGTCCGCACGGAACGCGTGGGGTCGGCCGAGCACGGGACGCCGGAGGAGACGGGGAACCGGTCGCTGGTCCTGTTCGACCGCGGGGACGAGGTGCGCGTGCAGGCGGGAGACGCCGGGATCCGATTCCTCCTGGTCTCGGGCCGGCCGATCGAGGAGCCCGTCGCCTGGTATGGCCCGATCGTGATGAACACCGATGAGCAGCTGCGGCAGGCCTACGCCGAGCTACGCGACGGGACGTTCATCAAGCAGGGGTGAGGCGTCAGCTCAGGGCCAGGGTCGGCGTGAACGTCGGCGCCTTGCGCACCTTGGTCGCCTGCTCGAAGGCGTAGGCCAGCCGGATCAGCACCGGCTCGCTCCACGCGCGGCCGTAGAACGAGATGCCGAGCGGCAGGCCCAAGTGGAATCCGGCGGGCACCGTGATGTGCGGGTAGCCGGCGACCGCCGGGAACTGCGAGCTGCCGCCGCCGCCGCCGCCGCCGCCCCCGCCCGCCAGATCCACGAGCGACGCCACCCCGCCGGACGGTCCGATCATCGCGTCCAACCGGTGTTTGTCCATCGTCGCGTCGATGCCCTTGGTGCGGGTCAGCTCGAGACACTTGGCGCGCGCGTCCAGATACGCCTGATCGGTGAGCGGCCCCCGGGCCTGGGACGCGATGAACGTCTCCTGCCCGAAGTAGGGCATCTCGCGCTCCTGGTTCGCCTCGTTGAACGCGATCAGGTCCGCCAGCGTGCGGGGCTTCACGTGCGGGGGCATGGTGGCGAGATAGGCGTTCAGGTCGGCCTTGAACTCGTACTGCAGCACGTCGCGCTCATTGGAGCCCATCTGTCCTGCCGTCTCGATCTCGGCGGGGTCGACCACTGCCGCGCCCTGCGCCTTGAGCACGGTGATCGCGGCCTCGACCACGCGATCCACGATCGGGTTGTTGCCGGAGCGGCGCTGGACGCCGATGCGGGCGCCTTTGAGCCCGGCGGGATCGAGGAACGCGGTGTAGTCGGGCGCGAGGTGGTCCGCCGCCGCGGCCGTCGCCGGGTCGCGCGGGTCGATGCCGGCCAACGCGGTGAGCAGCGCGGCGGCATCGGCCACCGTGCGGCACATCGGCCCCGCCGTGTCCTGGCTGTGGGCGATGGGGATGATGCCGGCGCGGCTTACCATGCCGACCGTCGGCTTGAGGCCGACGATGCCGCAGGCGTTCGACGGGCTGATGATCGAGCCATCCGTTTCGGTCCCCACCGCCGCCGCGCACATGCTGGCGCTCACCGCCGCCCCCGACCCTGAGCTCGAGCCGGACGGCGTGCGGTCCAGCACGTAGGGGTTCTTGCATTGGCGGCCGCGGCCACTCCACCCGCTGGACGAGCGGGAGGACCGGAAGTTGGCCCACTCCGAGAGATTGGCCTTGGCGAGGATCACCGCGCCCGCCGCGCGCAGCCGCTCGACGATGAATGCGTCCCGCAGGGCGATGTTGCCTTCGAGCGCGAGCGAGCCCGCGGTGGTCTGCATCCGGTCGTGCGTGTCGATGTTGTCCTTAATGATGACCGGAATGCCGTGCAGCGGGCCGCGGACGCGACCACGCCGCCGCTCGCCGTCCAAGGCGTCCGCGATCGTGAGCGCATCGGGGTTGGTCTCGAGCACCGCCCGCAGCGTCGGCCCCTGCCGGTCCAGCGCCGCGATGCGGTCGAGATAGGCCTGCGTGACGCCGCGCGCCGTGAGCCTTCCGGCCCGCATGCCGTCTTGGAGCTGGACGACGGTCATCTCCTCCAGCGCGAACGCCTGCCCCGGACGGGCGGCCGCCGGGGTTGGGGCGGCAGGCTGGGACATGCCCCACCCCTCCCGAGGCAGCGCGGCGCCGGCCAAGGCCAGCGAGGTGAGCTCCACGAAGTCGCGGCGCGACACAGGGTTCGACAAATCATTCCGGGTCATGGGTGGCTCGGGGTGAAGGACAGACGCTGGGAACCGCGTTAAGCTGCGGGCCTCGCCCCCTGGGCGCAACGGGAACTCGGGCTTAGACGGAGAGGCCGGCAGGCGAGGAGATCCGGATCGTTTATTGGCCGCCGGAGGCGGAGCCACCGTCCGACGGTGATCCCCGACTGATCGACTGCAACAAAACAAACGCTCCGATCGTGCCACCGCCTGCCACGAGGTAGAGCAGTCCCGCGACCAGGGTGCTGGCGCCCCCGAGCGTGCGGAGGGCCGTGGCGGCCGCGAGTGCGGCAAACCCGGTTGCGGGTGCGAATGCGCCCCAGGAAGAGCGCGAGGAGCGACGCTCCGGCAAGGAGCAGCGGAACCGGGCTCCGGTGCTTCGCTGTCAGCGCCACAGCACCTCGACGTTCTCGCCGGACGACTCCATCTGACGAAGGACCATGTGGTGATACGCGCCGCGGGCCTGCATGAGCTGCTCGTGGGTCCCACGCTCGATGACCCGCCCCTCTTCCATCAGCAGGATCAGGTCGGCGCGTCGGATAGTGGAGAGGCGATGGGCGATGACGAAGGTGCTGCGCCCGGCGAGCAGCGTGGCCATCGAGGCCTGAATAAGCTGCTCGCTTTCCGTGTCCAGGTTGCTCGTGGCCTCGTCGAGGATGAGGATCTGGGGGGAGGCCAGGATGGCCCGGGCGATGGCCAGGCGTTGGCGCTGGCCGCCCGCGTAGCGGTACGGAAAGAGCCAGCGCAGGTACTCGCGGAGGTACTCACGCCGCCTGCTGCGCGGCGGGCGTGAAGCGTCCGACGCCGGCGGGTCCTGGCGGGGCTCCTCCGTGTCGTCGAGTCGCCGCTGTTTGTAGTCCTGGAGGAAGTTCCGATACCGTTGGCGCGAGGAGCGAGCTTGACTCATCCGATGGCCGCTTGGGAGAACGTGCGGCGCCGCTGAGGCGGCGCCGCACGCCTCGATGAAAGCCGCCAGCGCATCGCCGGGTTCAGAGGTAGCTCAGCCACCAGTCCTGCCGCCTGGCCTTGAGGCCGGCGAACCAGCGACACGGGAAATACAGCAGCACGATCGCGACCGCCCAGACGGCGTACAGGAGCCCGAGGCCCCAGGTGTACCCCTCGGGCGCGGGGGGATTGCCCATCGGATGGTTGGTGAAGAGCCAGGGGCTCACCTCGCCCAGGCGGACCGTCGAGACGACCAGCGCCACGGCGTGAATCAGCGGGATGTGGAGCATGTAGTAGAAGAACGGCACGCGGCCGAAGACGGCGATCCAGCGGGCGAGCGCGCCGCGCGCCCCCTCGAGCAGCGGGATCAGCGCCAGGGTGGGGGCCAGCGTCATCAGCAGGAAGAGAAGCGACGCCGGGTACTTGCTGGTGTTCAAGAACGCGAGCAGCGCCGGCATCGGCGAGGAGCCATTCCACGGCTGCGGATCGCCGTAGAGGTTGAATCCCCGCAGCACCAGGAAGAGCGCGGTCGCCCCGAGGCCCACGGCCAGGCAGATCCGGTTCCGCCGCGCCGGCTCCAGCGTCAGGATCTTCCCAAACGCATAGCCTGCGGCCATGACGCCGATCCACGGGACGATCGAGTAGAGCACGATCAGGTTGGGACCGTCGGCCCCGAACCGGATCGGCCCGGCGAAGAACCCCACGTACAAGATCTTCCAGAGCGCGGCGGGGGTGGTGTCGCCCAACGCCGGGACCAGCGTACGGAGGTGGGGATCCATCAGGTTGTGAGCCACGATGATGACGACGCCGATGGTCCCGACCGCCGCGAGCGGCAGCTTCACCAACCCCGCCAGCAGGATCATGCACCAGCCGATGGCCCAGATGACGCCGGCCATCTCGTAGCTCGCGAAATCGAAGTTGAAGGTCCAGGCCACGCGGAGGAACGTGAGCTCGAGCAAAACGAGCCAAGCGCCGCGGATCAGCAGATGCCGCGAGAGATCGGCGTGCTTCCGGCCGTAGAAGAAGGCACTGGTTCCGGCCAGGAAGAGAAATGCCGGCGCGCAGAAGTGGGTGACCCAGCGGGTGAAAAAGATCCCCGGTGTGGGGCCGCCGGCGGGGAGGCCGGAAAAGACGCGCACGTGGTCGATCGCCATCAGCACCATGACCGCGCCACGGATCAGGTCGATGGACGCGATGCGGGATGTGGAGGCAGCCGACCGTGCCGCCTGGGCGGCGGGTGGGGTGGCGCTCATGGGCTGCGAACGTGTGCCGCCCATGGCTCCCGGTCAAGGGCGCATGCCTCAGCGCAATCTCAGTTCGCCGACGCCATTTGCGCTCCGTCCGGATCGGTCTATCGTGAGTCTCATGCGCTTCGCAGTCCGGCCGGTCTCCACCACCGATCCAAGGAGAGGGCGATGAAAAGCGTAGTGCCGAGTGTCCTTGTATTGCTGTGCGCCTCGTCGACGGCGGTCCAGACCTCCCCGTCGGCCATTGACGTGACCGCCGAAGAGATTCAGGCCGCCCTGAAGCAGACGGCCGACCGGAGGGTCAGTGATCAGGCGATTCGCATGGCCGACGTCGGCGGTTACAACGTCGGGATCGGGGTGGTCCATCGGTCCGAAGGGCCGCAGGGCGCCATCGCGCACAGCAAGATCACGGAGGTCTACCACGTCATGGAGGGTGCCGGGACACTCGTGACGGGTGGCACCCTGGTGGACCCGCGGCCGTCGCCACCGGAGAGTCAGGTCGTCACGGTGCTCAACGGCCCCAGCACGGGGGGCAGCTCCATCCAGGCCGGGCAGAGCCGCCGGATCAAAGCGGGCGACGTCGTCATCCTGCCGCCGAACACGCCGCACTGGTTCAGCGCCATGGAGGGGACCATCGTGTATCTGGTGGTCCGGATGGACCCGGAGCAGGTGGTGCGGCTCAAGTGAGTCGGATCGCGGCGAGTTGAGGCCGAGGGAATGAGGCTGTAGCTTTTCGCGGGCCATGACGCGCCGCGATCGGCTGTGGTGGGTCGTCGTGTTGGCCTCGGTGCCGGCGGCCGCGGGCGTCGCCCAGGACCGGCCCGGCAACGGGACCTTCACTCTGGCGCTTGCGGGCGACGCGATCATCACGCGCCGGCTCTCCCCCTACCGCGAGCCCGAATTCGTCCGCTTGATCGACCTGATCCGCGGGGCGGACGCCGCGTTCACCAACCTCGAGATGCTGTTCCACGATTACGAGCCGTACCCGATGCACGAGAGCGGCGGGACCTACATGCGGGCCGAGCCCGCCCTCGCGGCCGAGCTGGTCTGGGCCGGCTTCGACCTCGTCTCCCTGGCCAACAACCACGCGGGGGACTACGGCGTCGAGGGGATGCGCCTCAACCGGCGCTACGCGCAGGAGGCGGGACTCGTGTACGCAGGCACGGGAGAGAATCTCGCCGAGGCGCGGGAGGCGCGCTTCCTCGAGACGGCTGACGGTCGCGTGGCCCTGGTCTCGCTGGCGTCCACCTTTCCGGCGCACTCCGCCGCCGGCAAGGCGCGCGGCGCCGTGCGCGGGCGGCCCGGGTTGAACCCCTTGCGCCATACGAGCCTGCGCCTCGTCCTGCGCGACCGGTTGGGCCCGCTGCGCGCGGCCCTGCGCGACGCCGGGATCACCGTCTCGGACAGCGGTGGCGGGGGGGGCGGGGGCGACACGCTGCGCGCTTTGGGCACGCGGTTCGTGGTCGCGGACACGACCGGTGTGCGGACCCTGCCCGATTCCGAGGACGTGGCCGAGATCGCTGCCGTGGTGCGCAACGCGGCGCGCCTGGCCGAGTACGTGGTCGTCAGCATCCACGCGCACGAGGGGGGCCGCACGCGGGCCGAGCCCGCCGAGTTCCTGGTCACCTTCGCGCGCGCGATGATCGACGCCGGGGCCGATGTCTTCGTGGGCCACGGCCCGCACGTCCTGCGGGCGATCGAGCTCTACAAGGGCAAGCCGCTCTTCTATAGTCTCGGCGACTTCATGTTCCAGAACGAGACCGTGCTGCGGCTGCCAGAGGAGAACTACGACCCCTTCAACCTGGGCGAGAACCGGCACGTCGCCGACCTGAACGACGCGCGGTACCGAAACGACACTCGTGGGTTCCCCTCGCAGCGGGAGATCTGGGAGTCGGTGGTGGCCCTGGTGCGGTGGCAGGGCGACACGCTGGCAGGGATCGAGCTGTATCCGATCACGCTGGGCTTCGGGCGGCCGCGCCAGGAGCGCGGGCGCCCCAAGCTGGCCGATCGCGAGCTGGGCCGGAAGATCGTCGGCGACCTGCTCGATCGCTCGCGCCCCTTCGGGACGACGATCGAGTGGAAGGACGGGATCGGGGTGGTGCGCGTCCGGTGAGCGCCGTAGCGTCCTTCAGAACGCAACGCGGCCGAACGGGGACTTCAGTCCCTCATACCAACCCCACCACCGTCATGCCGACCCCACCACCGTCATCGCCAATCCCGAACACCGGGAGCCGTTGTGTCATGTAGGGGCGCCTCCCGCGGCGTTGGTTGCAATCGCGCAGGTGTTGAATAGGGAGACGCTGATGGTCGCCAAAACGATCCCTGCGGCGACGGCCGCCGGCGTGAAACTCGTGGTCATTGCGCCGCCGCCGCCGTACGTGGCGCTCACCACCCCGCCGATCCGCCCCCCGAGCGCGGGTCGTGCACCCCCACCCAACCCGCCGCCGCGCGCTGGATCGCCGCGATGTTGCCGCTGTACCCCCGCCGCATCTCCACGGTGTGCCCCAGTGCCCGCAACGCAGCCACCGCTTCCTCGGACAGCCCGCCCCGCTCGTACAAGATCCGATCGGGCAACGCCTGATGATGCACCCGCGGCGCCGCGACGGCGTCGCTCAACGACATGCCGTGATCCACCACGTTTACGATCACCTGAAACACGCTCGTGATGATCGTCGGACCCCCGGGTGTGCCCACCACCATGAAGAGCCGCCCGTCCGGGTCGAGCACGATCGACGGCGTCATCGCCGACAACATCCGCTTCCCCGGCGCGACGGCGTTGGCCTCGCCCTGCACCAGCCCGTACATGTTGGGCTTCCCGGGCGCCGTGGCGAAATCGTCCATCTCGTTGTTCAACAGGAACCCCGCGCCCGCGACCGTCACCGCGCTGCCGAACCCGCCGTTCAACGTCGTCGTCACCGACACCGTGTTGCCGGCACTGTCCACCACGGAATAATGCGTCGTGTGTCCGCCATCCCGCGCCGCGGCCACAAAGGGCGGCGTCGGCGTCGCCCGGCGCGGATCGATCTCGGCCCTGAGCCCCGCCGCGTACGACTTGGACAACAACCGCTTGAGCGGCATGTCCACGACATCGGGATCGCCCAACCAGCGGTTCCGATCCATGAAGGCCCGCCGCATCGCCTCGGCTTCGAGATGCACGTACGCCGCGCTGCCCAACGGGGGCAGCGTGTCAAACCCCTCCAGGATGTTGAGAATCTGGCCCATCGTGACGCCGCCCGAGCTGGGCGGCGGCATTGAATAGATCGTGTGCCCGCGATAACTGAGCTGAATGGGACTGCGCCACCTGGCCCGATAGCGCTTCAGATCGTCCTTGGTGATCAATCCTCCGCCGTGCTCCATCTCGGCGACGATCAAGTCGGCGATCTGGCCCTGATAGAACACGCTTGGCCCGGAATCGGCGATCAGCTGTAACGTCCTGGCGAGATCGGGCTGCTGCCACAGCGCACCGACCTCGGGCGCCCGACCGTCGACCAGGAACTGGCGGCGCGACGCGGGGAACCTAGTCAGCCGATCGGCCTCCCCTGCGATGCTCCTGCTCCGGGACTGGTCGATCTCGTGGCCGTCCCGCGCGAGCTTCACGGCCGGCGCTACGAGCTCGGCCCAGTCGAGCCGCCCCGAGCCCAGCGTCTTCCACGCCTCGTACAACCCGGCGACGCTGCCGGGTACGCCCGCCGCGAGATGCCCGGTGAGGCTCTTGTCCGTGGGGTTACCGGCGGCGTCGAGATACATGTCGCGCGACGCCTGGCCCGGCGCGGTCTCGCGATAGTCGAGCGCCCGCACGCGGCCGTCCTGATCGCGACTCACGATGAACCCGCCGCCGCCGATGTTCCCGGCGTCGGGCAGCACCACGGCGAGCGCGAAGCCGACCGCCACCGCGGCGTCGATCGCATTGCCGCCTTTCCTGAGTACGTCCGCTCCCACCCGGCTCGCGAGCGGATGGGCCGACACCACCATGACGTGCGCGCCGGTGACGGGCGCGGCCCGGTCGGCGAGCGCCCAGCTGGACGGGATGATTGGCCGCCCGGTGACGACCGCCGCGCGTCCAGCCGCCAGCCGCGGGGCGGTGCCGGAGGGGGCGGCGGCACCGGCACAGCCGGCGAGCACGAGGCCAAGAGTAAGAAAGGGCAGGGGAGCGCGCATGATCAATACTGCACGTTGACCCAAGTGCGGGTCAACGTCTAGCTTAGCGGCTACGTCAATGTCGACGCCCCCCACGCCCCCCACGCCCCCCACGCCGCCCCCGTCCCCCCCGTCCCCCCCGTCCCCCTCTGTCCCACCCCGTCCCTTCGACGATCCGAGGCTGACCGAGCAACGCAATCCACGCACCGAGCGCATCGACGTCGCCTCGAGCCGCGAGATCGTGGATCTCATCAACGCCGAGGACGCCTCGGTGGCGCCGGCCGTGCATCGCGTGCGCGACCACATCGCCCACGCGATCGACCTCGTGGTCGCGGCGTTCCAGCAGGGCGGGCGGCTCGTGTACGTGGGGGCGGGGACGTCCGGCCGGCTGGGGGTGCTCGATGCGGCGGAATGCCCGCCCACGTTCGGCACTGCCCCGGAGATGGTGGTGGGCATTATCGCGGGCGGCTACGGCGCCCTGGTGAAGAGCGTCGAGGGCGCGGAGGACGACGTGAATACCGGCGCTGAGGCGATGGACACGAACCGCGTCACCCCCACGGACTTCGTCCTGGGGATCGCGGCGAGCGGTACGACGCCCTACGTGCGCGCGGCCCTGTCCCGGGCGCAAACCATCGGCGCCAAGACCGGCCTCCTCTCGTGTTCCGAGCCGCCGAAGCAGCTCGTGGAGACCTGCGACGTGTTGATTCTGCCCAAGGTGGGGCCCGAAGCGCTCACGGGCTCGACCAGGATGAAGGCCGGCACCGCCACCAAGTTGGTGCTCAACACGATCACCACGGGCGCGATGATCCGGCTGGGCAAAGTCTACGGCAACCTCATGGTCGATCTCATGGCCTTGAGCGACAAGCTCACGGACCGGGGCGAGCGGATCGTGATGGAGTGCTGCGCCGTGGACCGCGCGCGTGCCCGCGCGGCGATCGCGGCGGCCGACGGCTCGGTGACGCTCGCCATCGTGATGGTGCGGGGCGCCATGGATCGGGAGGCGGCGCGGGCCAAGCTCGCCGCGGCGGACGGCTTCGTGCGCCGTGCGGTGGGCGATCCCCCTCCGGTCACGCCGCGGTGACCGACATGCTCGCCGTCGGCGTGATGTCGGGCACGTCGCTCGACGGCGTGTCCGCCGCGCTAGTGCGCCTCAGCCCCGAGCCGCTCGACGCGCGGCTCGTGGCCTTCCTCCAGGAGCCCTATGGGGCGGACGAGCGGGGCGCGCTCATCGACGCCATCGCGCGCGGCGGGGCGAAGGACCTGGCCCTGCTGCACGTGGCGCTGGGCGAGCGGTTCGCCGGGGCCGTGCTCCAGCTCCTGGCGCGGTCCCGCGTCGCGCCCAGGGAGCTCGGGTTCGTCGCGTCGCACGGGCAGACGATCTGGCACGAGCCCGGTCGCGCCACCCTGCAGCTCGGCGACCCGGCGGTGCTCGCCGAACGGCTCGGCGTGCGCGTGGTGAGCGACTTCCGCGCGCGCGACGTTGCGGCGGGCGGGCAGGGGGCCCCGCTCGTCCCGCTCGCCGACGTGCTGCTGTTCGGCCACGCCGCGCGGGGCCGCCTCCTGCTCAATATCGGCGGCATGGCGAACGTGACCTGGGTGCCGCGCCGGGGCGTCACCGCCGGCGCCCTCGCCTTCGACACCGGGCCGGGCGTCGCGGTGATCGACGCCGTGACCCGCAAGATCGACTCCGACGCGCCGTTCGACCGGGACGGCGAGCGCGCCCGACGCGGCCGGCCCGTGCCCCGCGCGCTTGAGTCGCTGCTCGCCGAACCCTACTTCGACCAAGAGCCCCCAAAGAGCACCGGCCGCGAGCGCTTCGGGATGGACTTCGCCGACCGGCTGCTCGAGCTGGTGCGCGCGGCCGGTGGGTCGGACAACGACGCCGTCGCGACCGCGACCGCGCTGACCATCGAATCCATCGCCCGGGGCATCGAGCGCTGGACGCCCGCTCACGAGGAGGACGACGCCGAGCTCGTCATCTCGGGCGGCGGGGCCAAGAACCCGGCCCTGGTCGAGCTGCTCGCCGCGCGCGTGCGGCCCCGCCCGCTCGAGACGTTCGACCGCCTGTTCTTCGACGGCGAGGCCAAGGAAGCCCTCGTCTTCGCCTTCCTCGGGTATCTCACGGTGCAGGGCAAACCCGGTAACCTCCCCAGCGCGACCGGCGCCCGCGGGCCCCGCGTGCTGGGCCACATCACGCCGCCGTGACGTCGAGCCTCGCCCGGCTCGTCTTCCCATCGCTCCGCTGGCGGTCCCGCGAGGGATACGCCCACGAGCAGGCCAAGATCGACGCCGCGCTCGCGGCGGGCGTGGGCGGATTCATCGTGTTCGGCGGGACGAGGGAAGGGGTCACCGGGCTCACGCGCGAGCTGCGCGAGCGGGCGGGGCGCCCGCTGCTCGTCGGCGCCGACCTGGAGCGCGGCGTCGCGCAGCAGGTCTCCGGGCTCACGGAGCTCCCACCCGCCGCGGCGCTCGGCTACATCGACGACCTCGACGCGACCCACGCGGCGGGCCTGATCACCGCCGGCGAGGCGCTCGCCGTGGGGATCAACTGGGGCTTCGCACCGGTGTGCGATCTCGACCTCGAGCCCAAGAACCCGATCGTCGGCACCCGGAGCTTCGGCGCCGACCCCGTGCGCGTGGGCGAGCACGCAGCCGTCTGGATCCGCGGGGCGCAGGAGCACGGTCTGCTTGCCTGCGCCAAACACTACCCGGGGCACGGCCGCACCACGCTCGACTCGCACGAGACCCTGCCCGTCGTCGCGACGCCCGCGGCCGAGCTCGAAGCCATGGACGGCTGGCCGTTCGAGCACGCGATCCGCGCGGGCGTCGGGAGCGTGATGACGGCGTTCGTGGCGTATCCCGCCTGGGCGCCGTCCGGTCGCGCCGCCGCGTTTTCCGACGAGATCATCGGCTACCTGCGCGAGGCGCTGCACTTCGGCGGGCTCGTCGTCACCGACGCCCTGATCATGGCCGGAGCGACGGCCGAGCGGGCGGAGGCGGCGGCGACGGTGGCCGCCGTCGCGGCAGGATGCGACGCGCTGCTCTATCCGTCGGACTTCAAAGCCGTGGTGGAGGCGTTGGATCGGGCCGTCGGTGCGGAACTCGCCACGGCACGGGTGGACGACGCGCTGGGACGCTACGAACAAGCCGTAAAGGCGTGGGATGTGGGGTGGCGGAATGTGGAGACCCTGGAGCCCTCGCTCGAGGGACACGCCGCGTGCGCGGACGACCTCGCCGACCGCGCGACCCGCCTGATTCGAGGAGATCCGGCCGCAATCCGGCTGCGGCCGCCCGCATCGGTCTCGATTGTGGATGACGACGTCGGCGGACCCTACACCGTCGGTCCGCGGGACGTTTTCACCAAGACGCTGCGCGCGGCGGGACTCCTCGACCCCTCCTCCCGACGCACGAGGCCCGCCGGACGTCGTGTCGTTCTCGTCTACTCCGAGCCCCGTTCGTGGAAAGGCCGGGCGGATCTCGGGCCCCGGTCCCAGGCCTCACTGCGCCGGCTCGCGCCCGGCGCCCAGCTCGTCGTGCTGTTCGGGCACCCGCGCCTCGCGCCCCAAATCCCCGGCCGGGCCCCGATCCTGTGTTCCTGGCACGGCATGCCGCTGATGCAACGGGCGGCCGCGCGCTGGGTCGGAGACAACCTAGCCCCTTAGCCCCTTAGCCTCTTAGCCCTAGCCTCTTCAGATACTCCCCAATAAACACGGCCGGCGTCGCGTAGATGATCTTGCCCTCGGATTCCCGCTGCCCGCCATACAACAGCGCCACCACGCGGCCCTCGCGATCGAACACCGGGCTGCCCGAGGAGCCGGGGGCGCCGAAGCCGTCCACCTGGATGAGACCAGTCAGCACCTTGCTCACTGTCCCAACGGTCAGCGTGGGCTCCGCCGCGGCGTACAACCCCTGGCCCTCCATCGGGAGATCGAGTCCCAGTGGGTAGCCGATGATCGCCACGGGATCGCCGCGCTCCAGCCCGCGGAGGTCCGAGGCGAGCCCGGCGACCCGGGGCGTGCCGCCGCGGATGTCCACCTTGAGCACGCCCACGTCCGCCTCCTCCGAGACGCCCACCAGGCGGCCCGGGAACCATTGGCGGCTGCCGGAGAACTTGACCGCGATCCTGCGAGGCGTGCGGTCGCCCTGCACGCCGACGAGCACGTGCTTGTTCGTGACGAGCGTGCCCTGCGAGTCCACGGCGAAGGCGGTGCCGGTGAACCGCTCGATATCGGAGAACTCCACGAGCACGATGGCCACGGCGTCCTGGTTCCGGCGCGCGATGGCGCGGTAGTCGACGCCGGAGGCGCTCGCCAGGCCGCGCTGGCGGCGCTCGGCATCCTCGAGCTCGGCCCGCAACCGCGCCATGGTCGCATCGTCCACTCCCCCGGTTGCGAGCTCCCGGCGCAGCCGCGCGGTCTCCGCTTGGGACTGCGCCAGCGCGTCGCGCAGCACCTGCAGCTCGTTCCGGAAGCGCGCGAACAGGGTCTGCGATTCCCGGCTGAGGCTGTCGGCGCGGGTGCGCAGTTGGGTGAGCTCACGGGCTCGGTCGCGCCCGGCCTTCCACTGGAGCCCGGCGAACCCGCCGGCGGTGACAAGCAGGGCGACGAGCAGCAGCTTGGTAGTGCGCCGCAGGTGCGCCACCTCCCGCGCCATTCGGACCGCGGTGCTGGTGCGTCCAGCAGCGGGAGAGGGCGGGGGGGGGGGGGGGGGGGGGGGG
>JBOHSA010000117.1:0-9248 GCA_050732995.1 Gemmatimonadales bacterium
CCCCCCCCCCCCCCCCCCCCCCCCGCCCCCCCCCCGCCGCACGACCGCCGCCGAGTCGGCGTGATCATCGGGACGCGTACGGGCGGGAACGCGACGTTCGAAGAGAACATGCGCGCCTATATTGAGAAGGGGCCGAGCCGGGTGTCCCCGTTCTTCGTGCCGATGTTCATGGCCAACGTCGCCTCGGCGCTCGTCTCGATCCGCTACGGCTACCAGGGGCCGAACTACTGCACCGTGTCCGCCTGCGCGACCTCGGGCCACTCGCTGGGCGACGCTTTCCGGCTGATCCAGCACGGCGAGGCGGACGTGATGGTGGCGGGGGGCGCGGAGGCCGCGATCACCCCGCTCGCCGTCGCCTCGTTCGCCAACATGAAGGCGCTGTCGGAGCGCAACGACGACCCCGGCACCGCCAGCCGCCCGTTCGACCGGGACCGCGACGGCTTCGTGATGGGGGACGGGGCGGGCGTGGTGATCCTCGAGGAGTGGGAGCGCGCCCGGGCCCGGGGCGCGAAGGTGTACGCCGAGATAGCGGGCTACGGCATGACGGCCGACGCGCACCACATCACCGCCCCCGCCCCTGACGGCTCCGGCGCGCGGGAAGCGATGCGGCTCGCGATGGCCGACGGCGGGATCCGGCCCGAGGACGTGGGCTACATCAATGCGCACGGCACCTCCACGCCGCACGGCGACGCCGCCGAGACCGCGGCGGTGAAGGCCGTGTTCGGCGCGCAGGCCAAGAAGCTCGTGTTCGGCTCCACCAAGTCGATGACGGGCCACCTGCTGGGCGCGGCCGGCGCGCTCGAGTTCGCGGTGTGCGCGCTCGTGCTGCAGCACGGCGTGATCCCGCCCACGATCAATCAGTTTCACGCCGATCCCGCCTGCGACCTCGACTCGGCCCCGAACCGCAAGGTCGAGCGCCGGGTGGATGTCGCGCTCTCGAACTCGTTCGGGTTCGGGGGGCACAATGTGACGCTGGCGCTGCGGAAGGCCGAATGAGGCCAACGTGGAACGCGGAACGTGGAACGTGGAACGGCAAGGCGAGGTCCGAGCGGCGATGACCACCCGGGACCCGTCGCTCCAGTCGATCGCCGACAAGGTCCAGCGGCGGGACCGGTTGACCCGCGACGACGGGCTCGCGCTGTTCCGCTCCTCGGACCTCCTGACGATCGGCCGGCTCGCGGATCAAGCCAACCGGCACCGCAACGGCGACCGGGTGTGCTTCGCCGCGAACCAGCATCTCAATCCCACCAACGTGTGCGTGCTGCGCAACACGTGCGTGTTCTGCTCGTTCGCGCGCATGCCGAAAGAGGACGGGGCCTACACGCGGAGCCTTGAGGAGGTGTTCGCCGAAGCGGACGCGGCGCGCGACAACCCGACCCGCGAATTCCACATCGTCGGGGGGCTGCACCCCAAGCTGCGGCTCGACTACTACCTCGAGATGTTCCGGGGCCTCAAGGCGCGCCATCCCCAAGTGATGATCAAGGCGCTCACGGCGGTCGAAGTCGCGCATCTGGCGCGGATCGAGGGGATGAGCGTGCGCGACGTGCTGGCCGCCATGAAGGACGCCGGGGTAAGCACGCTCCCGGGCGGCGGCGCCGAGGTGTTCAGCCCCGCCGCGCGCGCGACCATCGCCGACCGCAAGCTCACCGGTGACGAATGGCTCGCCGTCCACCGCCAGGCCCACGGGCTCGGCATCCCGTCCAACTGCACCATGCTCTACGGGCACGTGGAGACGCTGGAGGACCGGGTGGATCACCTGCTCGCCCTGCGTGCGCTACAGGACGAGACGGGCGGATTTCTCACCTACATCCCGCTCGCCTATCATCCCGACCACAACGAGCTGGGCGAGGCGCTGGGCCGCACGGGGACGGCGACCACGGGGTTCGACGACCTCAAGAATATCGCCGTGGGGCGCCTCGTGCTGGACAATATCCCGCATGTGAAGACCCACTGGCCCATGGTGACGCCGTTCATCTCGCAGGTCGCGCTCACGTTCGGCTGCGACGATCTCGAGGGCACGGTGGTGTTCGAGCGCGTGTATCACGAGGCGGGCGCGGGGACGCCGATGTGGCTGTCCTACGACCAGATCGTCGGGCTGATTCGCGGGGCGGGGAAGCAGCCGGTGGAGCGCGACTCCCTGTATCAAACGGTGCGCACCTTCGAGGACTGGGTGCCCGAGCCGGCCTCCGCTCCCGTCGGGCCGGCGGGTCCGGCCGGAGAAATCTTCCAGATCCGGCAGCGGGCGGCGGCCAGGGCGGTCGGGCGGTCGGGCGGTCAGGCGGGCAACGGCGGTCAGGCGGTCGGGGCGGTGGAGAGCGCCGAATGAGGCTCGGGCGCATCGGCTACATCAACTGTACGCCGGTGTACGGGGCGATCGACCGGGGGATCGTGCCCGCGCCGGCCGAGCTCGTCACCGGGACGCCAGCCGAGCTGAACGATCTGCTCGTCGCCGGCGAGCTGGACGTGAGCGTGATCAGCGCGGTCGAGTACGCCCGGCACGGGAAGGACCTGGTGCTGCTGCCCGATCTCGCGATCTCGTGCGACGGCCCGGTGCGCAGCGTGGCGCTGTTCAGCAAGCGGCCAGTTGGAAAGTTGGACGGTTGGACGGTATTGGTCTCCGCGTCGTCGCGCACGTCCGTGGTGCTCCTGGAGCTTTTGTGTCGCGAGGTGTGGAGGATCACGCCCAAGTTCGCCGAGGCGCGGGCGGAGGCGCAGGACCTGGACGCGCTGGGGGCACTGCCGCACGAGGCGGTGCTCGTGATCGGCGATCCGGCGTTGCTACTCGCCGCGCGCCACACCTACCTGCACTGCTACGATCTCGGCCTGGAGTGGAAACGCTGGACCGGCCTGCCGTTCGTCTTCGCGGTCTGGGCCGCCCGACGCGCGGCTGACCCCGCCGCGGTGCGCCGCACGCACGAGGCGCTGCTCACCTCCCGCGCCTGGGGGCTCAGCCACCTCGACGACCTGGCCGCCGACGCGGCCCGCGCCACCGGCGTCGGGCGCGCGGCCTGCCGCGAGTACCTCGGCGGCCTCGATTACGGCTGCACGTACAAGCATCTCGCCGGGCTCACCGACTTCTTCCGCCGGCTGGCGGCCGAGGGGCGCGTGCCCGACGGCTCGCTCCGCTTCCTTCACGTGGCCTGAGCGGCGCATGGACCGGATCGACCGCGCCGCGCCCGAGTTCCGCTCCTACGTCGAGTTGTACGAGCGGGCCTCCCTGCTCGAGCTGGGCGAGCTGGCCGACCGCGCCCGCTGGCGGCTGCACCCGGCGAACGTGGTCACCTACATCATCGACCGCAACATCAACTACACCAACGTCTGCGTGGCCGACTGCAAGTTCTGCGCGTTCTACCGCCGCCCCAAGCACCTCGAGGGCTACGTGCTCTCCTTCGAGGAGATCGGCCGCAAGATCGAGGAGCTGAAGGCGCTGGGCGGCGTGCAGATCCTGATGCAGGGCGGGCACAACCCCTACATCCCGTTCGAGTGGTATCTCGACCTGCTGCGCTACATCAAGCGCCACCACCCGATCCACATCCACGCGTTCTCCCCCTCCGAGGTGGACTTCTTCGCCGGGCGGTTCGGGATGACGATCGTCGACGTGCTGCAGGAGCTCGTGGCGGCGGGGCTCGACTCGATTCCGGGCGGGGGCGGGGAGATCCTGGTGCAGGAGATCCGCGACCGGGTGGCGAAGAAGAAGGCCGGGGCCGACCGCTGGCTCGAGGTATGCGAGACCGCGCACGGGCTCGGGCTCAAGACGTCGGTGACGATGATGTACGGGCTGGGCGAGACCTTGGCCGACCGGATCGAGCATCTGTTCCGCGTGCGCGCGGTGCAGGCGCGCACCGGCGGGTTCACCGCGTTCATCTGCTGGCCGCTCCAGCCCGAGCATTCCGAGCTGGCGCACCTGCCCAAGACCGATGCCGTCACGTACCTGCGCACCCAGGCGATCGCCCGGATCGTGCTCGAGAACGTGCCCAACATCCAGGCATCGTGGGTCACAATGGGGCCGAAGGTGGGCCAGGTAGCGTTGCGCTTCGGCGCCAACGACTTCGGCTCCCTCATGATGGAGGAGAACGTCGTCTCGGCCGCCGGCACGACCTACTGCATGTCGCTGGACGAGATGCGGCGGCATATCGCCGACGCGGGCTACACGCCCAAGATGCGCAGGCAGGACTATACGATTCTGGAAGATGCAGCAGCCTAGTCATGGCTGACGTGCTCATCGTAGTGGGCTCCGACAACGACAAAGTGCGCATCGAGCCGGCCTTCGAGATCCTCGCCAAGGCGGGCGTGTCCTACGAGTTCCACGTGTCGTCGGCGCACCGGCAGCCGGAGCAGACGGCGCAACTGATCAAAGGGGCGAAGGGGCTGGGTTTCAAAGTCATCATCGCTGGGGCCGGGCTGTCCGCGGCGCTGCCCGGCTACGCCGCTTCGCTCACCGATCTCCCCGTCATCGGCGTGCCGTTTGCGGTGGGCGCGCTCAACGGGCTGGACGCGCTGCTCGCGACCGTGCAGGTGCCCCCGGGCGTTCCCGTCGCCACGGTCGGGATCGACAACGCGAAGAACGCCGCGCACCTGGCGATTCGCATCCTCAAGGTGTGAGCGTGCGCGTCGGCATCGGCTACGACTCCCACAAGTTCGCCGATGGCCGCAAGCTGATCCTGGGCGGAGTCGAGATCCCGCATGCCCAGGGGCTCGCGGGTCATTCGGACGGCGACGCCGCGGCGCACGCGTTGACCGACGCCCTGCTCGGTGCCGCCGGGTTGGGCGACATCGGCCGGTTGTTTCCCAGTCACGACCCTCGGTACAAGAACGTCGACTCGCTCCAGCTGCTGAACCAGGCGATGCTCAAGGTCGTCGAGGCGGGGCACACCTTCGTGCACGCGGACATCACGATCGTGGCCGAGCGGCCCACGCTGGCGCCGCATGTGGAGCGCATGGCCGAGCGGCTGGCGGAGGCGTTGTTGTCCGCGCCGGCGCACGTGTCGGTCAAGGCGAAGACGAACGACGGCATGGGCTGGATCGGCCGGGGGGAAGGCATCGCCGCGCTGGCGGTGGCCGTGCTGGTCGAGCCCGCCACGCCGCGTTTGTCCGGCGGACTCACGGGGCTGCCCTGAGCAACTTGCTGGCCTTCCTCGAAGGCCTCCCGCCCGGCCCGTTGTACGCGCTGATCGCCGCGCTCGCCGCCGCCGAGAACGTGTTGCCGCCCGTGCCCGCCGACACGGCGGTGGCGCTCGGCGCATTCCTGGCGGGGCGGGGGACGCTCGTCGCCTGGGTGGTGTTCGGGCTCACCTGGGCGGCCAACGTGGGGTCCGGGGCCGCGGTGTATCTCGTGGCGCGCCGCCACGGCCGCGCGTTCTTCCAAGGCCGGCTCGGGCGGCGGCTGTTGTCCGAGCAAACGCTGGCCCACATCGCGCGGGCGTACGAGCGCCACGGGACCTACGGCATCTTTCTCAGCCGGCTGTTACCGGTGTGGCGCGGGGTCGTCATGCCGTTCGCCGGGATCGCCGGCGTCTCCGCCCCGCGGGCCCTAGGGTCGCTGGCGCTCGCGTCCGGGCTGTACTACGGGCTCATGATCTATCTCGTCGCGACGCTCGGCACCAATTGGGACCAGGTGCTGCGCGTGTTCGGCCGGGTGAACGTCGTGCTCGGCGTGGGAGCCGGCGGATTGCTCGTCGTCGCCGCCGTCTGGGTGGTCCGGGTGCTGAAGAAATGAACGGGAAGCGGGAAGCGGGACGCGGCCAGCGTCCGGGTCTCGATCAGGCGTTCCGGTTGGAGCAGTTCCGGGACTATCTCGCCCTCGAGGCGGGGAACAGCCGGCACACGGTGGACAACTATCTGCGTGATATCCGCCGGCTCGCGTCGTACGCCGAGTCCAAGGGGTTGGCCGGGCCCGACCAGATGACGGCGGTGCAGCTGCGCGAGTTCGTGTATCACTTGAAGGATCTGGGGTTGAGTCCGGCGACGATCCGGCGCCAGGTCTCGGCGGTCCGCACGTATTTCCGGTTTCTGGTGGGGGAGGGGCATGCGGCGCGGGATCCGAGCGAGCGGCTCGAGTCGCCCAAGCGGTGGCGTGTGTTGCCCGCGGTGCTCACCGTGGCCGAGATGGAGCGGTTGCTCGCGGCGCCCAATACCGACGAGCCGCTGGCGGTGCGGGATCGGGCGCTGATCGAGTTCGCCTATGCCACGGGGGTGCGGGTGTCCGAGCTGGTGGCGTTGAGGCTGCAGGACGTGTTGTTCGAGGAGGGGGTGGCCCGCGTGTTCGGCAAGGGGGCGAAGGAGCGCGTCGTGCCGGTGGGACGCCGGGCGCTCGGCGCCGTCGCGCTGTACGCGCGGGAGATCCGCCCGCTGTTCGACAAGGGGAAGGGGCGGGGCGTGTTGTTGCTCAACGCGCGGGGCGCGCCCTTGTCCCGGGTGGGGGCGTGGGGGGTGATCAAGCGGATGGCGCGGCGGGCCGGGATCTCCAAGCGCGTGACGCCGCACACCTTGCGGCACACCTTCGCGACCCATCTGCTCGAGGGGGGGGCGGATTTGCGCGCGGTGCAGGAGATGTTGGGGCATGCCGATCTCGCGACGACGCAGCTCTACACGCATGTGGATCGCGACTATCTCCGGACGGTGCATCGCCGGTTTCATCCGCGCGCGTGAGCGGTATGTGACGGCGCGGGTGCTGGTCGTCGCCGGGGCCGTGGGGGCCGGGCTGGGGAGCGCGGCCGTCGTCCGGGCGCAGCAGCCCGGGCGTCCGGCCGGTGCCGTGCGGGGCGAGGTCGTGTCGGCGGCGACCGGGGAGCGGCTGGCCTACGTGGTCGTCGCGTTGCAGCCCGCGTTTCCCCAGCGGTTCACCGACGATTCCGGCTATTTCTTGTTCGCGGGGGTGCCCGCCGGGGCGTACCGGTTGGTGGTGCGCCAGGTGGGGTATTTGCCGGTGGACACCGTCGTCGTGGTGCGCGACGGTCCCGTGCCGGTGCGGATCGCGATGCGCTCGGTCGCGTTCGAGCTGCCCGCGATCATCGTGGTGCGGCGGCCGACGTGTCGTTCGCCCGGGCCGCCCGATCCGGCGCTGAGTCCCGAGCTGGCCGTCGCCTTCGAGCAGCTGCGCCAGAACGCCGATCGCTATCGGTTGCTGGCCGAGGCGTATCCGTTCCGCTATTGGATTGTGCGCACCATCGCCGAGGAGGATCGGGACGGGGTGCGTCAGTCCGAGCGGGTCGATACGGCCGCGCTTCAGAGTTGGGGCCGGTGGCGTTATGGGCCGGGCCGCGTGGTCACATTGACCGACGAGCCGGGTCGGGCGTCGGGGGAGCGGGTGATGCACATACCCGAGCTGCCCGATCTGGCCGACAGCGTGTTTCACGGCACCCATTGTTTTTCGTTTGGTGGGCTCGAGGCGTTCGAGGGGCGATCGCTGTTGCGGATCGAGTTCTTGGCGGCGCGGGCGTTGCGCAGCTCGGACGTGGATGGGACGGCGTGGCTCGATCCGCGGACCTATCAGCTGCAGCAGCTCCGGTTACAGCTGACGCGGCCGAGCCGGGCGGGCCGCGGGGTGCGGGCGTTGGTGGCCGAGGTATGGTTTCGCGAGATCGCCCCGTTCGTGGTGGTGCCGGGGCGGGTGGCGGCGGTGACGCGGCTCGGGCCGGCGCGGCCCCGGCTGAGCGTCGTCCGGCGCACGGAGGAGCAGGTGTTATTGCGGCTCGAGTTTTTGCGGCCGTTGCCGACGCGCCAGCCGTAGGCGACGGCGGTCATGCAGCAGTCTGTACCGGCACGCGGTTTTCGGCTCCGCCTCTGCTCTCGAATCCCCCTAATGTCAGTGCATGGATGGAGCCCCGGCCCCCGACTCAGAACGGAAGGAGAAGGTGCTCGTTCGGCTGCGCCGAGCGATTCGGCTGCGGCATTACAGTCGGCGCACGGAGGAGGTGTATGTGGGGTGGGTGCGTCGGTTCGTCCGATTCTGCGGCGTGCGCCATCCGAGGGAGTTAGGGCCGCGGGAGGTCACTCGGTTTCTCTCGAGTCTGGCGGTGGACCGTCGGGTGAGCGCGTCCACGCAGAACCAGGCGTTGTCGGCGCTCGTGTTCTTGTATGGCGAGGTACTCGGTGGGCCGGTGGGGTGGTTGGACGCGCTCATTCGCGCGAAGCGGCCGCAGCGGGTACCGGTCGTGCTTACCCGGGACGAGGTGCGGGCCGTTTTGGCGCGGCTGCGGGGACGGGGTTCGGGAGGGGGGACGTCCGGGCTCGTGGCCGCGGTGTTGTACGGGACGGGGATGCGACTGCTCGAGGCGTTGCAGTTGCGCGCGAAGGACGTCGACTTCAACGCGAATGAGATCGGCATTCGGGGGGGTAAGGGGGATCGCGACCGAGTGACCATGTTGCCCGAGAGCCTGAAGGGTCCCTTGCTGCATCACATGGCGGCGGTGGCTCGTGTGCATGCGTCGGATGTGGTGGCGGGTGCCGGGTGGGTGGAGCTGCCGGGAGCGTTGGGGCTCAAGTATCCTGCGGCGGGCCGAGAGTGGGGGTGGCAGTGGGTGTTTCCGGCCAGTCGTATGTATGTGGACGGCCCGACGGGCCAGGTTCGGCGGCATCATTTGCATGAGACCGTGATTCAGCGGGCCTTTCGAGCGGCTGTGGAGGCTGCCGGGATCGTCAAACGCGCGAGCTGTCACACGTTGCGTCATTCATTTGCCACCCATCTTCTGGAGGCGGGGTACGATATCCGCACCGTCCAGGAGCTTCTCGGTCATCGGGTCGTGCGGACCACCATGATCTACACCCACGTCCTTCGCCGAGGGGGCATGGGAGTCCGGAGTCCCGCCGACGTTCTCTAGGTCTCGCAGCCTAATTCCACCTTGTCCCGCAGCCTAACGCGCAGGCAGGAGATTAGTTCCAGGCACTAGATGGCGAGAATGAGGACAAGCCTGTAGTCTAGAAAGGTCAGTCTAATTACCGTTATGCTGCGCACGGTGTACGGGCAAAGTCTTTAGTTGGTGCTTTAGGACGAGCTCGAGGAATGACAACACCCGGGGCAGCTAGCTCGATACCCAGGTTAGTTCGGAGCGTCGTACGGGGCAGGGCATCACGCTGCGGAGCCATGGAGGACGCGGGCATCGCCCTGGCGCAGCCGCCTCAAAGGGGAGCTCAATGGGTTTGAGACTAGTTGAGCGCCAGCATAACAGGCGGCTGAAGCAGACGCCGCGCGTAGACTATGGAATGAATCTTTCGTCAGCGCGGCGCTGCTTAGCCGCCGGCCGTTAGGC
>JBOHSA010000118.1:0-4674 GCA_050732995.1 Gemmatimonadales bacterium
CGGTCCGGGAGACCCTGCAGGTAGCCCTGGACCTCGCCCGCCGTGAGGATCACCGCGCCGCCCGCGACCGCGGCGGGGCCCGGCGTCTCCCCGTGCACCAGCCACGCCCAGGTCGCGCTCAGCACCGGCTCGACGAGCAGCACCAGCGCGATTTCGAGGGCCCGGACCTGGGTGACGGCCCGGGACAGAAAGACGTACGCGAGCCCGAGCTGAAACACGCCCAGGTGGATGACCGGCAGCCAGTCCGCCGGCCCGCCGCGCTGGAGCGGCAGCGCGACTGGGAGCGCGACCAAGAATACGATCAGATTGCCCGCGATCGCGGCGCTCGCCACCGCGCCCCGCCCCCCCCCGTCACCACCCTGTTTCACCAACCAGCGGTATCCCACCAGGGTGAACGCCCAGCACAGCGCGACCCCCGCGGCCAGGATGTTTCCGAGCAGCGGGTCGGGCGCCGTGCGGGACGGAGGGTCGGCCCCGAGAAAGAACAGCGCCAT
The DNA here is from genome assembly GCA_050732995.1 of Gemmatimonadales bacterium. Lineage (GTDB taxonomy): Bacteria > Gemmatimonadota > Gemmatimonadetes > Gemmatimonadales > GWC2-71-9 > JBOHSA01. The sequence continues at coordinate 495 of JBOHSA010000118.1, forward strand.
GCCGACCCCGAGGATCCCCATGTAGGCGAGATCGCCGCGCGTGGTCCGCTCCCCCAAGAGCCACGGGGCGAGGATCAGGAGGTAGAGAGGGTTCGTCTCGGTGAGGAACAGGGCGCTCGCCGCGGTGGTGAGCTTGTTCGCAAGCACGAACAGGATCCCCGCGCCGGCGTAGGCCACGCCGACGACGCCGGCGCGCCAGCTCCAGCTCGAGCGGGCTTCCGGGATCAGGATCAGCAGCGTGACCAGTGCGATCAGGGCGCGGAACGCCGCGACCTGCCAGCCGCTGAACCCGGTCAACTTGATCGCCGCGCCGGCGGTGGAGAACAGCACGGCGGCCAGCACGACCTGGAGGCGCGGGCTCACGGCAGGTTGGCCTCGAGCCAGGCGCGGGCGATCATGGCGATGTCTTGCCGCTCCACATCCGCCAGCGCGTTGAGCCGCCGCATCTCGGCGTCCGAGATGCGCCCACCCAGCTCGGCGAGCGCGGCCCGGACGGCGGGAAGGCGCTCGAGCAGGGCCGCCCGGATCACCGGAGCCGCCTCGTACGGCGGGAAATAGCCCCGGTCGTCCTCCAGGGCGACGAGATCGAGGGCCTCGATCACGCCGTCGGTCGAGTTTCCCGCGATGAGATCCACGTTGCCCTCGGCGAGCGCGCGGTAGGTGAGCCCGAGATCCATGGCGGTGGGCGGCGCGGCGAAGCGCAGGCCGTACGTCCGGGCGAGGCCGACGTAGCCGTCCGGCCGGTCGAGGAACTCGGGGCCGAAGCCCGCCCGCCACCGCGGCGCCACGCGCGCGAGGTCCGAGATCCGGCGCAGCCCGAGCCGCTCGGCGTCGGCTCGCCGCACCACGATCGCGAACGTGTTGTTGAACCCGAGCGGCTCGGTCCACACGAGCCCGAAACGCTCCCGGTACTCCGCGGCGATGGTCCGATACACGCTGTCCCGATCGGCGAGCGGGGGGCGCTTGAGCACCGTGGTGAGCGCCGTTCCCGTGTACTCGACGTACAGGTCCAGCTCTCCGGCCACGATCGCCGCGTGGCACACGAAGGTCCCTCCGAGGTGGAGCCGCCGCTCGACCGGCCGGCCCGTGCGCCGCTCGATCTGCTGCGCGACAAGCTCGGCCAACAGGTCGGACTCCGTGAAGTTTTTCGATCCGACGACGATCCGGTCGCGGCCGCCGCACGCGGCGAGAAGCGCCGCCGCAGCCACGATCGACCGCCGGACTGCCTGACCGCCCGACCGCCGGTCCGTCATTTCGCCCGCCATGCCAGCCGGCGCTCGACCAGGCCGAGCAATCCGTCCGCCGCCAACGCCATCAGCGCCGCGGGGAGGGCGCCGGCGAGGATGAGCGTGTTGTTCACGTTCGCGACGCCGCGGAAGATGTAAACGCCGAGGCCGCCCGCCCCGATCGCGGCGGCGATGGTGGCGACCCCCACGCTGACGACGGTCGCCACCCGGATGCCGGCGAGGATCACGCCGGCCGCGAGCGGCAGCTCCACGATCGTCAAGAGCTCGCGGTCTGACATGCCCATGCCCCGCCCCGCCTCGCGCACCGCGGCGTCCACGCCCGCGATCCCGGTGTAGGTGTTGCGGACGATGGGCAGCAGGGCGTAGAGCACGAGGGCCACGATCGCGGTGCGCGCGCCGATCCCGCCCAGGAACGGCAGCGGGATGAGAAACCCGAACAGCGCGAGACTCGGGATCGTCTGGAACACGTTCGTGACCCCGAGCACCGAGCCGCGCCAGGTGGGGCGCCGGGTCAGGAGGATGCCGAGCGGCACACCGATCGTCACCGCGATCCCGGTGGAGACGACGACGAGTACCAGGTGCTGCGAGACGAGGCCCACGAGCTCCCGGGAGTTGCGGGCGTAGAAGTCGAGCACGCCCCCCCCCATCAGGCCGCCGCCTCGAGGAAAGCCCGGCACTCCGGGTGCTCCGAGCGGCGAAACTCCTCCGGGGCCCCGAGGAACACGAGGCGCCCCTGGTGCATCAAGCCGATACGCGTTCCGAGCAGCAGGCCCTCGCGCACGTCGTGCGTGACGAACACCATCCCTTTGCCGAGCCGCCCTTCGAGGGCGCGGAACTCGCGCTGCAGCTCCACGCGCGTGATCGGATCGAGGGCGCCGAATGGCTCGTCGAGCAGCAACAGCGCCGGGTCGGCCGCAAGCGCCCGGGCGATTCCCACGCGCTGGCGCTGGCCGCCGGACAGCTCGTGGGGGTAGCGGGGCGCGAAGCCGTCGGGGTCGAGCCCGACGAGCGAGAGCAGCTCCCGCACCCGCGCCGCGATCCGTGCCGGCGCCCAACCCTCCAGGCGGGGGACGAGTCCCACGTTGCGCTCGACCGTGAGATGGGGGAACAGGCCGATCTCCTGGATCACGTAGCCGATCCGGCGCCGCAGCCACGTCGCGTCGAGCGTCGCGGTCCGCTCTCCCCCGAACACGACCTCGCCCGCCGTGGGCTCGAGCAGGCGGTTGATCAGCTTCAGCGTCGTCGTCTTCCCCGAGCCGCTGCGGCCCAGCAGCACGAGCGTCTCCCCGGCGCCGACGCTGAACGAGACGCCATCAACCAGCAGGCGCCCTGCTCCCGCTGCCCCCTTCCCGCCTCCCGGCAATTCATAGCCGAGCCCTCGGACGTCCAGAACGGGTGTCACGCGCCACCCGCCAGGACCATGGTAAACCGCTCGTCCACGCTCGTCCCGCGCCAGCGCACCGTGAACCCCGCGTCGGTCAGAATCCGGACGAAGGTGTCCGCGGCGTACTTATACGAATGGTTCATGTCGAGCCGCTCGCCGGCCTTGAGGGGCAGGGTCTCGCCCCCGATCAGCGCGTCCACCTCCCGGCGGGCGAGGAAGTGCTTGGGAACCAGGCGCAGCCCGGGGAGCCGGGGATCCACCGCGTCCTCGAAGCGCAGCTCCCCGTCGCCCTCGCGGATCCCCACGGCGTGGAGCGGCGCCCAGGCGAAGCGCCGGTTGAGGGGATTGTCGTAGCCCGCGACGGTCCGCTCGCCGTAGATCTCGCCGTCCACGAGCAGTAGGTCGGTCGGCCGCAGCAGGCGCCGCAGCTGCTGCGCGGCGGCGATCGGATCGAACGCGCCGAGCGTATTCCCGAGGAGCAGCACGAGGCGGGGCGGCGTCTCGGGCTCGGCCGCGAGCGCGGCCAGGTGATCGGCGCGGGTGACGTCGGCCTTGATGCCCTGGACCGGGAACCGCGCTCCGAGCGCGCCGGCGCAGGCCATCTCCAGGAGCGCCATGCTCGTGTCCACCGGCGCGTAGGACACGCGCGCGCCGTGACGGCGCAGGGCCTCGAGCAGCAGCAGGTCCTTGTCGCCCTGGCCCGCGCCCAGGCTCAGGACCTCGACGAGATCCGGGGGTATGTAACGCGCGAGGCCGTCGGCGGACTGCGCGATGAGCGAGCGGGAGCGGACGTAGTTGCGGTAGGCACCGTCCGAGCAGAGCGCGAGCCACGCCCGCACGGACAGCGGGAACCAGTAGAAGAACTTCTCCGCCAGGCGCCGCGCGCGAAACGAGGAAACAAATTCGTCGGCCAGCGCGTTCTCGGTGAGCAGCGCGTGGATCGGGATCAGATCGTCGAGCATCGGAGTCTCAAGACTTACGGGTTGACGGGTCTTCCGGCAACCCGTATGGTAGTCCGCGTAGCCAGTTTTCCCTTTTTACTGGAGGAGGCGGAGATGCAGATCGTCGAGACGCAGGAACTGGTGCCCAGCTGTCATCGTCCCGAGATCGTCGAGACGAGCGAGCTCGTGCCCACCTGCCACTCCTGAACGGGAGCGGCGCGTTGCATGCGGGGGCCCGGACCGACTTCGGGCCCCCGTTGCGTTTCATAACGTCCGCGCCCCGGCTGGGGTTCGGGGCCTGGGCCGTGGGGGGCACGGCCTGGGGGACGCCCGGCGAGGAGCGCGAGCGGCTGGATGCGATCCGCCACGCCCTGGACCGTGGTATCACGTTCTTTGACACCGCCCCCACCTACGGCGACGGAACGTCGGAGCGGCTGCTCGGCCAGGCGCTGGGGCCGCACCGGGAGGCCGTCACGATCGCCACCAAGGTCGGCCCGCATGACGACCCCCGGCGCTCGCTCGAGGCCTCGCTCCGCCGCCTCGAGACCGAGTACGTCAACCTGATCCAGCTCCATGAGACGCTCGGGGGGGGGGGGGGGGGGGGGGGG
>JBOHSA010000119.1:0-7189 GCA_050732995.1 Gemmatimonadales bacterium
CGCTCGTCCCGGCGGCGCTGGCGGAGATCGTGGGCGAGCTGCTCGCGGGCGAGCGGGAAACGGCGCAGGTCGCGGCCGAGCTCTCGGAGCGCTACGAGGAAATCGACCTGGTCTACACGATCAGCGAGATCCTGGGCCACACGATCCGGCTGGACGAAGCCGCCCAGCGGATCCTGCGCGAGGTGTCGACCGTGGTGGGCGCCCGGCGCGCCACGCTGGTCGTGCTGAACGAGGAGCAGCGGGTGCTCCGCATCGTCGCCGCCCAGGGCATGGATCCGGCGGAAACCGAGCCGATCGAGCTCGACGATCCGTGCTCCGTGGCCGCCCGCGTGTTCCGCGACATGAAGGTCATCAGCTACGACCCCGGCGTGCCCGGCGCCACGAACCCCGGCTGCCCCGAAGGGCGGCGCTACCGCGGACAGGCGTTTCTCTCGGTCCCGGTGATGTACGCGGCGCCGGGCCGGCAGCCGAAAGCGATCGGCGTCATCAACCTCACCGACCGGCTGGGAGCGGACGCCTTCAGCGCCGGGGACCGCAAGCTGGTGGCCGCGATCGCCAACCAGATCGGCGCCGCGATCGCCAACGCCCGCCTCGTGGAGAAGGACCTGGCCCAGCAGCGCACCCACCGGGAGCTCGAGCTGGCCCACGATCTGCAGCTCAAGCTGCTGCCGTCCCCGCTCGTGATCGCCTCGAAGGCCGACGTCGCGGCGCGCTGCCGCCCCGCCGAATCGGTCGGCGGCGACTTCTACAACCTGCTGCGGCTGCGCGACGAGCGTATCGGCGTGATGATCGGCGACGTCTCGACCCACGGCTTCGGCGCGGCGCTGATCATGGCGCTGGCGATGGCCGCCTCCGGCATTCACGCCGAATCCGCCGAGACGCCCAGCGAGGTGCTGCGGCGGCTGGAAGAATCGCTCGCCCAGGAGCTCGCCAAGACCGAAATGTTCCTGACGTTGTTCTACGCCGTGATCGATCCGGGCCGCGGCGTCCTCACCTACGCCAACGGGGGCCACGCGCACGCGTTCGTCGTCTCGGGGGCGACGGGCGCGGTCGCGCGCCTGGCCGCGACCCGCCCCCCCCTCGGCCTCGCGGCCGACCCCGGGGCCGACGCCGTGCGGCCGTGGCGCCGGCGCGAGGATATCCTCTGCCTCTTCACCGACGGCATCGCCGACGCCCGCAGCGAGCGCGGCGAGCGGTATGGCGAGGCCCGCGTCCTGAGTCATGTCACCGCCCTGGGCGGCCGGCCCTGCCGCGAGATCCTCGACGCGACCTACGCCGAGCTCGCCGCGTTCACCGGCGGCGCCCCCGCCTCCGACGACCGCACGCTGCTACTCCTCAAGGTCTGAGCGCCCCACAGCGTCCCCCCCGCCTCGGCCAGCATTTCCTCGCCGATCCCCGCCTCCTCCGCCGCATCGCCGCCACCCTCGATCCGACGCCCAGCGACGTCGTGCTCGAAATCGGACCGGGGAAGGGGGGCCTCACCGACGTCCTCGCGCCCGCCGTGGGCCGCGTGATCGCCATCGAACGGGATCGGCGGCTGGCATACGAATGCGGAGTGCGGAATGCGGAATGCGGAGTGACGAACGTCGAGATCGTCTTGGGAGACGCGCTCAAGCTGGATTGGCATGTGTTGCTCGGATCTCACGTTGCCGTTCCGCATTCCGCATTCCGCACTCCGCATTGGAAGATCGTCGGCAACATCCCCTACAACATCACGTCGCCGCTGATCGCGAAGGCGCTCACCCCGCCGCTGCCCGAGCGCATCGTGTTTCTGGTACAGCGGGAGGTCGCCGAGCGGGTGGCGGCGCGCCCGGGCACGAAGCCGTACGGCGCGCTGTCGGTCGGCGTGCAGGCGCTGGCCCGGGTCGAGCGGCTGTTCACGATCGGGCGCGGCGCGTTCCGTCCGCCGCCCCGCGTGGAGAGCGCGGTGCTGCGGCTGACGCCGCTCGCGCTGCCGCTGGTCGCGCCGGAGGAGGTGGCCCCGCTCCGGACTTTCGTGACGGCGTGCTTCACCCGGCGCCGCAAGCAGCTGGCGAACGCGGTCCTCGTCGCGGTGGCGGGGGGTGTGGGGAGTGGGGGGGCGGGGAGCTCGCGCGCCCGCGTCGTCGAGGGGCTGCGGGCCCTGGGGCTGGACCCGGCCGCCCGGCCCGAAACGCTGGAGCCCGGGATGTTCGTGCGGCTCTTGCGTTGGAGCCGGCAATTGTGAAATAATTCACAATGCGGAAGATCTCCGAGAGCACGGTGCGGCGGCTCTCGCTCTACCTCCGGTTCCTCGAACAGTCGCAAGCCCAGGGCGTCTCCACCATCTCGTCCGCGGAGCTGGCCCGGCGCGGCGGCACGACCTCCGCCCAGGTGCGCAAGGACCTCTCGTTCTTCGGCTCGTTCGGCAAGCGCGGGTTGGGCTATTCGGTCCCGGAGCTGGCCGCGCGCATCCGCGACATCCTGGGGCTCAAACGGGCCTACCGCGTCGTGCTGGTCGGGGCGGGACGGATCGGGAGCGCGCTCGTCCAGTATCCCGGGTTCCGGGAGCGCGGCTTCCACATGGTCGCGATCTACGACCGCGACCCGCGGAAGATCGGGTCCCGCTGGAACGGCCTCGTCGTGCGCGACGCCAAGCAGATCGAAGCGGACCTCAAGCAGGAGGCGGCCGATATCGCCATCGTCGTGACGCCGGCCGAAGCCGCCCAGGAGGTCGTCGACCGCCTGGTGCGCGCCGGCATCAAGGCGATCCTCAACTTTGCGCCGGTCCCGCTCGCGGTGCCCGCGGACGTAGAGGTGAAGACGGTCAACATGGCGTTGGAGCTCGAGACGCTAAGCTACGCCCTCGCAAACCGTTAAACGACTGCACCCGCGCTCACCTTGCCGCCCTGCCCGTCGCGCGTAGCTTCCCAACGGACCGAGGGAGGAATCCACGGCATGACCGCGAATCGCTGGGCGATCGCCTGCCTGACGCTGGCCGCCGCGGCGCTCGCCGCGTGTGGCGGCGATGACGCGACGGCCCCACCCCCACCCCCGCCCACGGCCAACGTCACCGGGATCTGGGATTTCACCGAAATCCTCGTCGACCAGTCGTTCGGCCTTACCTGCAACGATACCGGCTCGTATGTCTTCGCCCAAACCGGCTCCGCATTCAGCGGCACCTCCGGACAGGTCGGAACCTGCACGCAAGGCGGGGAGTCGTTCTCCAACGACAGTGACGAGGACGCGGTCACCAGCGGGTCGGTCTCCGAGACGGACCTGACGTTCAACGTCGGCGGGTGCCTGTATCGCGGGGCGGTGACGGGCGATCCGCCCAATCAGATCACGGGGACGGTCACGTGCGGGCAGACTACGACCGGGACGTGGCAGGCGGTGGTGGGGGCACCCGTCGCGACCGTCGCGCTCGCGCCGCCGGCCAGCTCGGTGCTCGTGGGTGGGCGGGTGCAATTGGTCGCCATCGCGCGCTCCGGGACCGGCCGCAGACTGTTCGGCCGCGCGGCGACGTGGGCCAGTGACAATCAGGCGGCGGCCATCGTCGCCGCGGGGTTGGTGACGGGGCAGGCCCCCGGAACGGCGAACATCACGGCCGCCGTCCAGAGTCTCACCGCGTCTCTCGCCATCACGGTCCGGGTGGTCACGTTCTCCTCCCTCAGCGCCGGCCTCATTCACGCGTGCGGACGGGTGGCGGATGGGAGCGTGTATTGCTGGGGCGACCACTCGGTCGGCCAGCTGGGCAGCGCGACGGCCCCGGATACCTGCAATGGGTTTCCCTGCACCAGCACGGCGCAGTCCGTCATCGGGGGCCCCCCGGTCCCGCCCGGCTTCGCCGCCCTCACGGTCGGTGGCGGTCACGCGTGCGGGCTCGATCCGGGCGGCGCGGCGTTCTGCTGGGGCTGGAACGTGTCCGGCCAGCTGGGCACCGCGGCCACGACGGAGACGTGCTTCGGTGACCCCTGCGCCCGGCAGCCGGTCGCCGTCTCGGGTGGGCTCGCCTTCGCGCGGCTCAGCGGCGGGTTCGCGCACAGCTGCGGCCTGACCGCCGGGGCCGCCGCCCATTGCTGGGGTGAGAACTCCAACGGCCAGCTGGGCAACGGCTCCACCGCCTCGAGCGCGGTGCCCGTCGCGGTGGGCGGCGGCCTCTTCTTCGACTCGCTCTCCGCGGGCGCCTACCATACCTGCGCGGTGACCTCGGCCGGCGCGGCCTACTGTTGGGGCTACAACGAAGCGGGGCAGGTCGGCGACAACAGCACGGTGGATCGCCCGGCGCCCAGCGCCGTGATCGGCAACCTCACGTTCGCCACCGTGAGCGCGGGTCGGTTTCACTCGTGCGGCGTGACGACCGCCGGCGCCGCGTACTGTTGGGGGCTGAACGTCAGCGGTCAGCTGGGCGCCACGTCGACCTCGACCTGCTCCGGCGCCCCGTGCGGTCTCACGGCCCTCGCCGTGGGCGGAGGCCTGACTTTCACCGCGCTGAGCGCGGGCGGCTCGCACACCTGCGGCCTCGCGACCGGCGGCGCGGCCTACTGCTGGGGGGCCAACGCCGAGGGCGAGCTCGGGAACGGCACACAGATTGCGAGTCCCTCACCCGTCGCCGTCTCCGGCAGCCTGGTGTTCACCCAGCTCACCACCGGACTGAGCCACTCCTGCGGTTTGACCGGGGGCGGCGTGGCGTATTGCTGGGGATTGAATCAATTCGGGCAGCTGGGGAATGGCACCGCCACCCGCAGTGTGACCCCATCCAAGGTGCTGGGCCAACCCTGACGCGTTAGATTGCGCGCCATGGCGCGCGTGCACGTGACGTCGGAAATCGGCCCCTTGCGGGCCGTTCTCGTCCATACCCCCGGCAACGAGCTCGTCGCCGTCACGCCCGGGAACCGCGAAGACTATCTCTACGACGACATCATCGATCTCGAGCTCGCCCAGCGGGAGCACCGGCGCCTGGTGGCGGTCCTGGAGCGCTTCGCCGAGGTCTACGAAGTGCGGGACCTGCTGACCGAGGTGGTCGGACGGCAGGAGGCGCGCGCCGACCTCGTGGCGCGCACCATGGATGTCGTCCCCTCCGACGCCCTGGCGCAGCAGCTGGCCGAGCTGCCGCCCGAGGCGCTCGTGGGGCTCATGATCGAAGGGGCGCTGGAGGAGGCGGGGCCGATCGCCCGCGCGCTGAACGAAGTGGGATACGCGCTGCCCCCGCTGCCCAACCTGTTCTTCACGCGCGACGTCGGGATCGTCATCGGCGAGCATTCCATCGTCGGGTCGATGCGCCACGGGGTGCGGTGGACGGAGGAGCTGTTGATCAAGGCGCTGTTCCGCTATCACCCGCAGCTCGAGAACGCCGGCACGCTGTACGACGGGTCGGAGGAGAAGCGCAACAATTACACGCTCGAGGGCGGGGACGTGCATCCCCTGCGGCTCGATCTGCTGGTGCTCGGGTTCAGCGAGCGCTCGAGCCCGGCGGCGTTGGACCACCTGTGCGATCTGGTGTTCGAGCATTGCGGGGTGAAGGACGTGGTGGTCGTGGTGCTCCCGGCCGAGCGCACGGCGATTCACCTCGACATGATCTTCACCCAGGTGGACCGAGAGCTCTGCTGCGTCTATCCGCCGCATTTCGTAGGGCCGGAGCGGTTGGCGGTGCTGCACCGGCGCAAGCGCTCGAAGGGCGTGAAAGAGATGCCCAATTTCTTCGCCGCCCTGCAGGCCGTGGATCACCCGCTCGAGCCGGTCTTCTGCGGCGGGAACGCGCGGCCGCGCCAGGAGCGGGAGCAGTGGTCCTCCGCGTGCAACTTCTTCACCGTCCGGCCGGGGGTGGCGATCACCTATGCGCGGAACGAAGCGACCATCGCGGAATTCGCACACGCGGGGTTCAAGGTCGTGGCCGCGGTGAACCTGCTCACCGGCGAGGAACGGCTGGAGGAGGGCGAGCGCGGGATCATCACGATCGACGGGAGCGAGCTGGTGCGGGGCGGCGGCGGGCCGCGCTGCATGACGCTCCCGCTGCGGCGGGACGACCTCTGACCGGCGTGACGGCCGTCCCCGCGGCGAGCCTGGCGAACCGCGCGCTCGTCTACCTCGAGGCGGGCCCCGTCTCCAGCCTGGTGCTCGCTCGCGACGTACTGGGGCTGGCGCGCGCGCCGCGGGCCATCGCGGAGCGCGTGGCGACGACGCTCGTGGGCGGCGACCCGCGCGTGACCCGGCTCCCGGACGGCCGCTGGGTCCTGGCGCCCGCGCCCGCAGACGCGGCCGCCGGGAGTCCGCCGCTCGACGCCTGCCGCTTCGCCGTCGTGGACGTCGAGACCACCGGCAATCGGCCCCGGCACGGCGACCGGATCATCGAGATCGCGGTCGCGCTCCTCGAGCGCGGGACCGTGACCCTCGCGTGCGAGTCCCTCGTCGATCCCGGCGTCCCGATCCCGCCCCTGGTCACCCGGATCACCGGGCTCGACCAGGCGGCGGTGCGGGGCGCGCCCGGGTTCGGGGCCGTGGCCGATCGCGTGGTCGGCAGCCTCGCGGGCGCCGTGTTCGTGGCCCACAGCGTGCGCTACGATTGGACGTTTCTCGCCCGCGAGCTCGAGCGCACGCGGTCCTGGCTGCTGCAAGGGCCGCGCCTCTGCACCGTGCGGCTCGCGCGCCGCCTGGTGCCCCGGCTCCCGAGCCGCAGCCTGGACGCCGTGGCGGCGTTTTTCGGCATCCCGATCGCGCGCCGCCACCGGGCGGGCGGCGACGCCGTCGCGACGGCACGCGTGCTGGAGCGGCTGGTGGGGATCGCGCAGGAGCGGGGGGCGGTCACGTTGAGGGACCTGATGGCAACGCGGAATGCGGAATGCGGAGTGCGGAATGTCACGGACGGCGTCGAGCAGCGCACGACCTCCCCTGACAACTCCGCATTGCGCATTGCGCATTGCGCATTCTGATGGCACACACGACCTTCCGCGTCGGCGCCCTCACCTGCCACGCCCTCGAGGCCGGTCGCCAGCACCTCGACGGCGGGGCGATGTTCGGCGTCGTCCCAAAGCCGCTCTGGGAGCGGCGCATTCCCGCCGACAGCCGCAACCGCATCCCGCTCGCGCTCCGCTGCCTGCTGGTGGAGCACGACGCCGGCCTGGTGCTGATCGACACCGGCCTGGGCAACAAGGAAGACGCGAAGTTCCTGGACATCTACGGGGTCGAGAACGCCAGCGCGGGGGGGCCGGGGGGGGGGGGGGGGGGGGGGGGG
>JBOHSA010000120.1:0-21398 GCA_050732995.1 Gemmatimonadales bacterium
CCCCCCCCCCCCCCCCCCCCCCCCCCCGCCCCGCCGCCGGTGCCGCTCGAACACGACCTCCGGGAGCCCGCGCCGGGCATAGCGGCGGATCGCGCGCTCCGGGAGCTGGGTCCCCTCGATGCTCGCGCGCGGTACGCCGAAGCGGTCGGCGAAGTAGCGCAACGTGCCCGCCACTGCGCCCCAGCTCCCGCACACCGACGTCTTGCCCACGCGCGCTTCGCGCCCGTCGACGGTTTCCTCGTCGATCACCAGGTCGAAAGGCATGATCCGCGCGACCAGGTCGGCGAAGGCGGCGCGCGTGCGCTCGTCCGCGTAGGGCAGCTTCGGCGGCAGCGGCTGCTCCAGCTGGCGATACACGGACGCCGTGCCCAGCGCCACGTCTTCGATCGCCTTGACGAGCACGCCCCGCCGCTCCGCCCAGGCGTCGATCTCCTCCGCGAACAGGTGGCGCGGGAGGCCGTACACCTCGCCCAGGTAGCCGTGCGTGTTCACGGCCTCGGCGTACACGTTGTAGGCGGTGAGGTGATCGCTGCCGGGCAGGATGAGGCCCTTCAGGTCGCGCTCCTCGCGCGTCATGCGGTGCAGCGATTCGATGTTGGCCGCCACCGCGACCATGGGCACGAGCGCCGCGTCGGCGTGGACCAGGAGCTCGCCCCAGGGCCGCTCGACCGGCATCGCCTCGACCTCGCGCCCGTAGGCGGTGAGGCGCCCGCGCTCGATCACTCCCCGGTCCACGAGCAGGCGCACCGCCTCGCGGTACGCTTGTCGGTCCAGCGGCACCGGCAGCTCGAGCTCCTGCGCGTCCACGCCCAGGGCGGCGCAGGTGATGGCCACGCGCTCGGCATCTCCCGCGAGCTGGAATTCGGGCGGCGTCGGCTCGAGCGCCGCGAAATCGAGCGCCCGGTCGCTCAGAATGTAGACCTCACCGCCCTCGACCCGGCCGTGCACGCGGCCCGCCATCTGGAGGATCTCGTTGGCGCCGAGGTAGGCGCGGGTCAGGACGTTGCGGCCCCGATCGATCACGTTGGTGTAGCGCGCGTCGTAAATCACCACGGTGTCCAGCCCGCGGACGTTGAGGGCCGACTGGCCGGCGGCGGTCATGGCGAGCAGGAACGGCCGGCGCACCTGGCCGTCGAGGAACGGCCGAATGACCCGAATCGGCTCTCCACCATGGTAGAACGCGGCGGCGAGCTGCCGCCAGCGGTCGCCCAGCTCACCCGCGATCTGCTCGACTTCCGCCCGGGTCGGCACGAACACCGCGACGCCGCGGCCCTCGCGCACCACGCGGCGGACGAAGCGCTCGTCCAGAAACTCGAGGGGTTGCTGGGCCAGGACCCGGACGGTCGCGGCGCGGGCCGGGTCGAACGCGCGGGTCTCGAGCACCTCGGCCGAGTCGAGATACCGGGCGTAGAACGCCGGGTCCACCGTGGCCGAGAGCCAGATGAAGCGGCAGCGCGCCCGCTTCCCGAGCGCGAGACACAGCTCCATCTCGGCCGACGTCTGGTGGATCTCGTCCACCACGAGCGTGTCCCGCGCCGTGATCAGCCCGTCTTGAAACCAGCGCCGTGCGATGCCGGTGGTGATGATCACCACATTCCACGTCGGCGTCTCGGGCGTCGCCTCCCGCTCCCGGTTCACCACCCCGACCTTGAGGGGCGCCTGCAGGATGGTCTCGGCAACGGACCGGATGGCGAGCGTCTTGCCCGTTCCGGTCCCGGCCACCACCCCGAATCCGCGGCCCGACCCGGCGAGCCGCCGCAGGTCCTCGCCGTGCTCGCGCTCAAGCAGGGTATCGATGTTCAACCCCATCGCCAACTCGATCGTCTCGCAGGCTGCCCGGGTGGGCGCAATGACGATTACCCGCCCGGTGGCGGGATCGGCGGCGAGAAAGGCTTGGGGATCGGGGGGAAGAAAGTGGTCGCGCAAGACGTGCACGGGTCGGAATATAGCCGGTCCTGGTCCGGCCCACCGGGGTCATTACATTAGCGCGCGCTCATAGGCAGCCTTCTCCTCTCTCGGAGCGAAAGGCCATGACACCGGCGCTCCTCGTGTTCCTCGCGTTGCCGTTGGGGCTCGCCCCGATCGAGGGCCCGGACACGATTCGGGTCGGGGGTCTGACCGCGGAGCAGTTCGCAGCCCGGCTCAAGTATCAGCGGGGCGTCATCCTGCTCCGCGGTGGCCTCGCCACGGTCAACCTCCCGCGTTCCTTCCGCTACCTGGACCCGGAGCAGGCCGAGCTGCTGCTGGTGCAGGCCTGGGGCAGTCCGCCCGGCAACGAGACGCTCGGGATGTTGTTTCCCGCCGGCCTGAGCCCGCTCAGCCCCGAGGGATGGGGCGTGGTGATCTCCTACGAGGAAGAGGGGCACATCAAAGACGCCGCCGCCGAGGGACTCGACTACGACGCGCTCCTCAAGGACATGCGGGGCGAACATCAGTCTCCGAAGCTGATCCCCAGGTCCCGGGCCGTTGCGATGGTGTCGGAATCGAGCGGGACGCGTTTGGGGCTCGCGATGGCCTCGGCGATGGGCACGGCGGTGATCGTCGGGGGTTGCAGGGCCACCATCATGCCGAAGCGCCGTTCCGCCACGAAGCGCACCGCGGCGGCGCCGAAGCGCAGGCCCAGGAGCCGGTCGAAGGTGGTGGGGCTGCCGCCGCGCTGCAGGTGGCCCAGCACGAGCGAGCGCGTCTCTTTGCCCGTCATCTGATGGATCGAATGGGCCACTTTGTCCGCGATGCCTCCGAGGCGCTCGTGCTCGAGATCGATCAGGGAGACGCTGCCGCCCTTGGGCGCCGCCCCCTCGGCGACGACGACGATGCTGAAGTGCCGCCCCTCGGCTTCGCGCCGGCGGATCTTCGCGCACACCTTCTCGAGATCGAACGGGATCTCGGGAATGAGGATGACGTCGGCGGAGCCCGCGATGCCGGCGTTCAGCGCGATGAACCCCGCGTGCCGGCCCATCACTTCGACCACCATCACCCGTTCGTGGCTTTCGGCGGTCGAATGGACTTTGTCGATGGCGTCGGTGGCGGTGGCGACGGCCGTATCGAAGCCGAACGTGGCCACGGTGCCGCCGACGTCATTGTCGATGGTCTTGGGAACGCCGACGATCGGGATGCCCTTGGCCATCAGGCGGAGCGCGATGGCGAGCGACCCGTCGCCTCCGATAGCGATCAGGGCGTCGAGACCCCGGGCGCGGAAGGCGGCGAGCACCTCGCCGGAGCGGTCGTGCTCGCTCCAGGAGCCGTCGCGTCCTTGGACGCGATACTTGAACGGGTCGCCGCGGTTGGTGGTGCCGAGGATGGTGCCGCCGAGGTGGGTGATGCCGCGCACGGCCCCGGCGTCGAGCGGCACGACGCCGTCTTCGGTGAGCAGCCCGTCGTAGCCGCGCCGGATCCCGACGCACTGCCAGCCGCGGTGGACTGCTGCGAGCACTGCTCCTCGAATGACGGCGTTAAGGCCCGGCGCGTCGCCGCCGCCGGTGGAGATGGCGATTTTCAACGCCGCTCCTCGCCTCCCGGCCGCAGAAGCCTCACGACTTCCCCCGGCTCGGCGTGCCGGCCCAGGGCCTTCTTGGAGAAGATCAGGCGGCTGTCGGCCACCACCTCAAAGACGCCGCCACCCGACTGAATAAGCTGGATTTCCGCATGCGGGAACGCCCGACGGATTTCGGCCGCCAGACCGGTGGCCCGGGGCTCGTAGTTTCACACGACGCAGTATTCGATCGAGACGCGCATGGGCTGAACGATAGCCGCGCTTGACACCGCGCGCCACACGCCCGAGTTTGCGCCGCATCCCTATGCCACGCGTTCGAGTAGCGCCGGGCCTGGTGGTCCGGGGCGTCGTCGCCCTGGTCGCTGCCGGGGGCTTCGGCTGGGCGCTGGTGCTCTACGGATCCGGCCGCGCCCCGATCGGCGCGAACTTCGGGCCCAGCCTGGTGGCGCTGGTGGTGATCGGGGCCCTGATCCGCCGCTACGGCATCGCCCTCCCGGGCAACGGCTTCTCCTCCTTCATCCTTGGCGTGATCACCTACGCGGTGCTCGACCGCGGCTGGCCGTTCGGTGTGCTGGTCGCTCCCTGCGCGATGGCGCTGGGGGACGTGTTCCTTCGCCGGCTGCCACTCGCCTCCGCCCTGGGCAACGCGGCCCACCTGACGGCCGGGACCACCGTCATGGGCGCGGCCTACGAACGGCTGGGGGGCGCGGTCGGCCCCGCTGCGCTCAGCGCCGGCAACGTGGGCCCCCTCGTCGCGCTACTCGTGCTCCTGCCCGTGATCGTCAACGGCACGTTTTACCTCGAGCTTGCCTTCGGCCGGACGCTCGCCTGGGTGGACGCGCGCCTGACGGCACGCTGGGAGGCGATCGTCTACCTCATGTCGGTGCTGGCCGCGCTGGGGTGGCTGGCGGCCTCGCACGCCGGGCTGCCGCTCGCCACCGAGCTCCTGATCTTCGCGGTCCTCGCGGGCGCCACCGCCGGCAGCACGTACGTGATCCGCATGGGCGTCCTAGCCGACGAGCTACACTTGATCCAGCACCTCTCCCAGGCCATCGCGGCCGATATTAACCTCGCCCGCAGCTTCTCCCGGATCCAGGAGCTCACGCGGCGGCTCGTTCCCTGGGAGCACATGGGATTCGCCCGCTACGATCCGCGGAGCCGGGAGATGGAGCTCGTGGCGGACACCGCCGCCCAGGGCGGGGCGACCTCGGCGTTCCGCTTCGACGCCGACGCGGGGCTGACCGGCGAGGCGGTGCGGTTGCGTCAGCCGGTCGTCGCGCACCGGCTGCACCGCGACCAGGTGGTGCTGCCCGGAAGCGAGACGCCGGGCGCGGAGGTGCTCGTCCCGCTGTATCACGCCGGCCAGCTGGTGGGGCTCTGGAGCGTCCGCCATTCCGACCCCCTGATGTACCGCGAGTCAGACGGCGAGCTGCTCAACCTGCTGGCCCCGCAGCTGGCGCTCATGCTCGCCGTCGAGCGCTCGGTGCAGCCCGTGGTCGGGGCGTCGGACCTGACCACGCAGTACGTCCAGACGCTGACGGCCACCTCCGAGCAGATCCATGCGTCGAGCGAGGAAGTGGCGGCCTCCGCGCAACGAGCGAGCCACGGGGCCCGAGAGGCGGCCGGACTCGTCACGACTGCGGCGCGGGAGGCCGAGGAGCTGAAGCGGAGCGCGACCGATCTGGCCGCCGCGGGCGACCAAACCCGCGAGGCGGGCGCGCAGATGGAGCGGACCACAGACCGCGTGCGGACGGCCACGCAGGCCGCCGTGCGGCGGCTCTCCGACCTCGGCGCGACCACCGAGGAGAGCGCCGGCGAGGTGCGGCGCCTGCGCGACGTGGCGGGCCAGGTGGAGAAATTCTCCGAGACCATCGGCTTCGTCGCCAACCAGACCAACCTGCTCGCCCTCAACGCGACGATCGAGGCAGCGCGCGCCGGCGTGCACGGCCGCGGCTTCGCGGTCGTCGCCGACGAGGTCCACAAACTGGCCGAAGAGAGCGGCCGCGAGGCGCGGAACGTGGGGAAATCAGTCCAGGACACCCGGCGCGCGCTGGACCGGGCGGCCCAGCTGCTCGAACAGATCCGCGCCGAGCTGGGTGAGGTGGTGCGGGGCTCGGCCGACTGGGTCCACGACCTGGACCGGATCGCCGAGGCCGCCGCGAGCACGGCCCACGCGGGCACGCGGGTCGCCGACGTCGCCCGCGGCAACGCCGAGCTCGCCGCCCGCATCACGCACTCGCTCGAGCAGGCGCGACAGGGGGCGCAGACCTCGACCGAGGAAGCCGAAGCCGTGGCCGCCGCCGCCGCCGAGCAGCTCAAGGCGATCGAGGGGCTCGCCCAAGGCGCTACCGAGCTGGCCACGCTCGCCGACAACCTCGCCCGGGCCGTGCGCTTCGTGCAGGGCGGCAACGGCCACCCCTGACCCCGCCCCCGGAATGGTGACCGGCGACACATTCTTGGGGTTTGGCGTCCGCGTTATTACCGTTCTGCAGGCCTACAACCGAGGAGGCGGCACCATGCGAGCACTCGGGACGGCGGGACTGTTGCTGGTCAGCAGTGCGGGGTGGGGAGTCGGGATCGTCGCGGCACAGCGCGCCCACCAAGTGGAGCTCGGCGCGTTCGGGTCGGTCACGCGCTACGATCGCGCTTTCGGCCTCGACAACCAGCTCGGCGGCGGCGGCCGCCTCGGCTACTTCTTCAGCGACGTCCTGGGGATGGAAGTCGACGCCGGGTTCCAAAGTCCCCACGCGCGCGCCGGCGCCCCTCCCCCGAGCGCGGAGCTCCTGTCGGGCAGCGCCAGCCTGGTGCTCAACGTCTTCACCGGCAGCCGGGTCGGCCTGTATCTCCTCGGCGGTTACTCCCGGCTGGACTTCGAGGAGACGGCGCCGTACCGCTTCACCGACAACGCCGCCCATGGCGCCCTCGGGGTGCGGATCCTGCTCGGCCCGCGCGCGGCCCTGCGGCTCGAGGCGCGCGGCATCTACACGCCTTCGACCAAGGCGCCGTTCGGCACGACCTGGGCCGGCCACGTCGTCGGGTCCGCCGGGCTGTCCGTGTTCGCGGGAGCTGGAGCGGTGGTGGACCTGGATCAGGATCGCGTCGCCGACCGGCGGGACGCCTGCCCCGGCACGCCGGCGGGCGCCACGGTGGACCCCCAGGGCTGTCCCAGCGACTCCGACCGGGACACGGTCTATAACGGTCTCGACTCCTGTCCCAACACGCCGGCCGGCGCCCAGGTGGATCGGACCGGCTGCCCCCTCGACGCCGATCGCGACGCCGTGTACGACGGCCTCGACCAGTGCCCGGCGACCCCCGCCGGCTCGCGCGTGGACGCGAAGGGCTGTCCCTCCGACGCGGACGGCGACACGGTGCCCGACGGGCCGGACCAATGCCCCAACACGCCTTCGGGCGCGACCGTGGATGCCACCGGATGCCCGGTGGACTCCGACAAGGACACCGTCCCCGACGGCATCGACCTGTGCCCCAACACTCCGGCGGGCAACGAGGTGGACGCGGTCGGGTGCCAGGTGGCACGCGATGCGGATGGCGACGGCGTAGACGATACGAAAGACAAGTGCCCGGGCACCGCGGCCGGCACGCAGGTCGACGCGGCCGGCTGCCCGATCCTGTTCACCAAGGAGCGCACCCCGGTCATCCTGCGCGGAGTGACGTTCGAGACCGGCCGCTCGGTGCTGCAGCCCGAGTCCCACACCGTGCTCGACATCGTCGCCGCGTCGCTCGTGGCCAACCCGGAGATCCGCATCGAGATCGCGGGGCACACCGACATCACCGGTTCGCCCAGCGTGAACGACCGGCTGTCGCAGGCCCGGGCCGACGCGGTCCGCGCCTACCTGGCCTCCAAGGGCGTGGAGCCTAACCGGATGGTGGCCAAGGGCTACGGCGCGACGGCGCCGATCGCGATGAACTCTACGGCGGCGGGGCGGGCGCAGAACCGTCGCGTCGAGCTACGCCAGTTGCCATGAGGAGCGATGCCATGCGCGCACTGAGATTGGCCGTGGTCGCGCTGGTGTGCGGCGGCGCACTCGCCGCCCAGCGGGCCGGCACGTACGAGATCGGGGCCTTCGGCGCCTTCACCAAGTACGACCCGGACTTCAACTTGGAGAACAAGATCGGCGGCGGCGCCCGCCTGGGGTATTTCCTGGGTGAGCGGATCGGCCTGGAGGTGGACGTCCTGTTCCAGCCGCGCCACGCCATCCCCGGCTCGAGCGCCGGCTTCGAGCCGCTGATCGGCAGCGGCAGCTTGGTGCTCAACCTCCTGAACCTGGCCTCAAACTCGTTCTACGTGCTGGGCGGCTACTCGCGCCTCGATTTCGGGTCCACGTCGCCCTATCAGTTCACCGACGGCGGCTTTCACGGCGCCGCGGGCGACCGGATCATGTTCGGCGATCGGGCCGCCGTGCGGGTGGAAGCGCGCTACATCTATACACCGGAGACCGGTGCGGCCTTCGGGTCAAAGGCCGCCGCTCACCTGGTGGCCACGGCGGGGCTGTCCGTGTTCCGCCGCAGTACGCCACCCCTCGACTCGGACAAGGATCGGGTCGGAGACCGCGGAGACGCCTGCCCCGACACGCCCCTGGGCGCCACCGTCGACCGCCGCGGCTGCCCGGCCGACGCCGACGCCGACCTCGTATTCAACGGCATCGACCAGTGCCCGGACACCCCCGGCGGCGCCACGGTGGACCCCCGCGGCTGTCCGGCCGACAGCGACGTGGACCACGTGCTGGACGGGATCGACCAGTGCGCCGCCACACCGTCCGGAGCGACGGTGGATCCCAAAGGCTGTCCCGCCGATGCCGACACCGATACCGTGTTCGACGGGATCGACCAGTGTCCGCACACGCCGGCGGGCGCGATGGTGGACCTCAAGGGCTGCCCGACGGATTCCGACGGCGATACGGTGTTCGACGGCATCGACCGCTGCCCCGGCACCCCGGCCGGCACGACGGTGGACTCCTCCGGCTGCCCGCTCGACACCGACCGGGACGGCGTGAGCGATTCCGCGGACCAGTGCCCCAACACGCCGTCGGGGACGCCGGTGGATGCGACGGGCTGCCCGATCGTCGGGGATTCGGACGGTGACGGCGTGGACGACCGGCGCGATCGCTGCCCGGGGACACCCCCCAACTCGCGCGTGGACTCGAACGGCTGTCTGATCCTCTTCGAGGAGCGGGCCCCCGCCCCCGGCGCCGCCGCCTCGCGACCGACCCTGATCCTGAAGGGCGTGAACTTCCAGAGCGGCCGCTCGGTGCTCACCCGGGACTCCTACGTCGTGCTGGACCAGGTGGCGGCCTCACTCGTGGCCAACCCGGAGATCCGCATCGAGATCGCCGGCTACACCGACAACACCGGCTCGGCGGCGCTGAACCTCCGGCTCTCCAACGCGCGGGCCCTCGCGGTGCGCGCGTTCCTCGCCCGCAGGGGCGTGGGCCCGGGCCGGATGGTCGCCAAGGGGTACGGCCTGGCGAACCCGATCGCCACCAACACGACCCCGCAGGGCCGCGCGCAGAACCGGCGGGTGGAGCTGCACAAACTACCCTGAAAGGCTAGACGGTTAGGACGGGCGGACGGACAGAGCGGGGTTGGGGAGCCGGTGAACGCGGCTACCTGACCCCGCTTCCGTTGGCCGCCAGGCGACCACGCCTCAGTACGTTGCCCGCCCTGGGCACTTGGTGGACGGGCCTGGGATGCGAGGAGCGGCAACCTCACCCGAAACGGCGTCAGGCGGGCGCGGGGCTTGCAGGCGCGGACTCCCAGCAGCGTTTCGGTGGTGTAGGGCCGAGGCGTGAGATATGTTTCCTGCCCCCGCAATGCCGAGAGCCATTCCATGAACGCCCGCTTGCTGCCGTCGCTGCTCGTCGCTTCCACCCTCGCTGCCCAGGCTCCTACCACGTCCCCGCCGCCCTGGTCGGCCACCGACTATTACAAGCTGACCTTCGTCGCCGCCCCGCAGATCGCGCCGGACGGCCGGCGGGTCGCGTTCACGGTCACGACGGTGGTGGAGGACAAGGACAGGCGGCACTCGGAGATCTGGATGGCGGCCGCCGACGGCTCCGCGCCCGCGTTCCGCTACACCAGCCCCACAACCGAGGCCGCCGACCCCACCTGGTCCCCGGACGGGACGTTGCTCGCCTTCTCGAGCCGCCGGGACGGGGGGGCGGGGGGAGGGGGGGGAGGGGCCGGAGGGGGGGGCGGCGCAGAGGACAACATCTGGTTCCTGCGAACCGGCGGGCAGGGCGGCGAGGCGTTCCAGATCAAGGGCGTCCGCGCCATGCCGGTCTTTTCGCCGGACGGCCAGCAGCTGCTCTTCGGCTGGCGCGGCGACGAGCCGGACAGCCTGAAGCAGCAGACCTGGCGCAATCGTGTTTCCCCGGCGGCCATCACGCGCGGGCCCGATCCCAAGCGGTTCGACGGACGGCTGTACACCTCGATCCCCTTCAAGGCTGACGAGCGGGGCTACCTGCCGCCCCGCGAGACCCGCCGGCCCAACCATCTCTATGTGGTGCCGATCGGGGGGGGCGAGCCTAAGCAGCTGACGACCGGCGAGTTGAACCAGTCACAGCCGGCTTGGTCGCCCGACGGTAAGGCGGTCGCCTTCGTACAGGATTCGACCGAGTCGCTCGAGATCCGCGAGCAGCCCCGGCCTGAGCTGTTCGTCCTGTCGGTGACGGACGGGACCATCCGGCGACTGCCGACCGGCTACGTCGAGCACTCGAGCCCCGCGTGGTCCCCCGACGGACGGTCGATCGCCTTCGGGTGCTCCAAGGGTCGGGGGCAGGAGAACGACGTCTGTGTGACCCCGGTCGCTGGGGGGGAAGTGCGGAACCTGACCGCGGGGTGGGACCTCGATCCCGGCGAGCCGGCGTGGTCGCCGGACGGGAAAACGCTCTACGTGAGCGCCGAGACGCGTGGCAACGTGCATCTCTTCGCCGTGTCGCCCACGGGGGGGGCGGGGGGCGGGGCGGGCGTCCGGCAGGTGACTACGGGCGAACGGACCCTGCGCGGCTTCACGCTGGCCCAGGACGGGCGGTCGCTGGCCTACACCGCGAGCGACGTGACGCACCCCGCCGAGCTCTACGTGGCGCCGCTGGCGAGCGGCGGCCGGGGGGGAGGGGGGGGGGGGGGGCGAGCGGCGCCTGACGTCGTTCAACGATGCGCTGCTCGCGCAACGGGCCCTGATCCCCGCCGACACGTTCTGGTACACGGGCGTCGGGGGCCTGCGGATCCAAGGGTGGCTGATGAAGCCGCTGGGCTACCGGCCGGGGAAGCGGTACGCGTTGGTGCTCTCGATCCACGGCGGCCCGCACTCGAACTACGGGAACATCTTTTTCCCCGAGTTCCAGATGCTCGCGGGCCAGGGGTACTGGATGCTGTTCACCAACCCCCGCGGCTCGAGCGGGTACGGCCATACCTTCACCTTTGCCACCCGGGGACGGTGGGGGATGGAGGATTACGAGGACTTGATGCAGGCGGTGGACGTGGTGATCGCCCGGGAGGGGGGCGCCGGGGGGGGAGTGGATACGACGCGGATGGCGGTGCTGGGCGGCTCGTACGGCGGCTTCATGACGAACTGGATCCTGGGGCACACCGGCCGTTTTGCTGTGGCCGAGACCGATCGCTCCATCTACGACTGGTATTCGTGGTACGGCTCTTCCGACGCGCAGGGGCTCACCGATTACGAGTTCTACGGCGCGCCCTGGGAGCGCGATTCGCTGTACCGGGCGCTCGCGCCCATGAGCTTCGCGACGCGCATCAAGACCCCGGTCTTGATCGTGCACAGCGACGACGACTTCCGCACGCCGATCACCGATGCGGAGCAGTTGTTCGTGATGCTGCGCAAGCGCGGAGTGCCGTCGGAGTTCGTGCGCTATCCGCGGTCGTTCCACGGGCTGTCGCGCACCGGCCCGCCGTGGCTCCTGGTGGATCGGCTGGAGCGGATCCGGACCTGGTTCGCGCACTGGATCGGCACGGGGGATTCGCCGCCTGCGGCCGCAGCTTCCCGCTAGCGCTGGGAGAGGAGGGGGCGTGAAGGAGGGAGGGTGGCGGTGGGCGCGACGGTGATGCACCGGGTGCTGCCGGTGGTCCTCGCGGCGACGGCGCTCGGCTCCTCCGCGCCCGCGTGGCTCGCCGGGCAGCGGCCGGCGCGCCGGGCGACAGCGCCCCGCCCCATCCCCACTCCCCGCTCGGTGCTCGGCTTCGAGCCGGGTGAGGACCGGAAGCTGGCCGAGTGGCCGGTGCTGGTCCGCTACTACCAGGCGCTCGCCCGCGCGAGCGACCGCGTGGACTACCGCGAGCTGGGGAAGACCACGCTGGGCGCGCCGTTCGTGGCCCTGGTCATCTCGAGCCCGCAGAACTTGCGGCGCCTCTCGACGTATCGCGCCTTCAACGCCCGGCTCGCCGACCCGCGGAGCATGCGGACCAACCGCGACGCGCAGGAGGCCCTGCGCAACGGCAAGACCATCGTGCTGATCACCTCGAGCATCCACTCGACCGAAGTCGGAGGTCATCTCACCCCGGCCGTCCTGGCGCATCGGCTCGCCACGGATACCTCGGCGACCACGCGCGCCATTCTCGATAACGTGATCCTCTGGCTCGTCCCCTCGCTCAACCCCGATGGGCTGACCATCGTGACCAAATGGTACAACCGGACCGTGGGGACGCCGGCGGAAGGCAGCGAGCCGCCGGAGCTGTACCACCACTACACCGGCCACGACAACAACCGTGACTGGTACGCCTTCACGCAGGTGGAGACCCGGCTCACAGTGGATTCGCTGCACAACGTCTGGCACCCGCAGATCGTGCACGACATCCACCAGCAGGGGACGAACGGCTCGCGGCTGTTCCTGCCGCCGTACCTCGACCCGGTCGAGCCGAACGTGGACCCCCAGCTGATCGACGGCGTGAACGCCTTGGGAACGGCCATGGCCTGGGAGCTCGCGGGCCAGGGGAAGACCGGGATCTCGGTGAACGCGATCTACGACGCGTGGACCCCGGCCCGCGCCTACCAGCACTATCACGGGGGAGTGCGGATCCTGTCGGAGACGGCGAGCGGCAACCTCGCGTCGCCGATCGAGGTCCCGTTCGACCAGCTCGCCGAGCGGAGCCGGGGCTTCGACCCTCGGCGGCGGTCGTGGAACTTCTCGGCGCCGTGGCCGGGCGGCCGCTGGACGCTGCGAGACATCGTCACCTACCAGACGGACGGCGCCTACGCCCTGCTGGTGAACGCGGCGCGCTACAAGGACCGGTGGCTGTCGAACTTCCTCGCAATCGGCTGGCGCGCGGTGCGCGGCTGGAAAAAGTGGCCCTACGCGTATGTGATCCCGCGGACGGGCCAGGACACGATCGCCCTGGCGACGCTGCTCGGCATCCTGCAGCGCGGCCAGGTGGAGATCCGGACCGCGCAGCAGCCGTTCACGCTGCGCGGCCAACGCGTCGCTGCGGGCAGTTACGTCGCCGTTCTGCGGCAGCCGTACGCCGCCTTCGCGAAAACCCTGCTCGAAGTCCAGGCGTACCCGGATCGGCGTCTCTACCCCGACGGGCCGCCGGAGCAGCCGTACGACGTCACCGCCCACACGCTGCCCCTCCTGATGGGCGTGACCGTCGTGGAAGCGCCGGACTCGCTGCGCGTGCCCCTCTCGGCACCGGTGGCGGCGGGCCAGCTGCCGCGCGCGACGCCCGGGTATGCCGGCTTCTCGCTCGCCCCCCCCCCATCGGAGACACCGCGCATCGCGCTCTACAAGTCCTACGATGCGACGATGGACGAGGGGTGGACCCGCTGGGTGTTCGACACGTGGCAGGTGCCATACGTATCGCTGGTCGATTCCGTGGCGCGCGCCGGACGGCTGAAGGAGCGGTTCGACGTCGTGGTCCTGCCCGACCAGCCCCCGCGCGGCTTGCTCGAGGGACTTCCCCTGCGGCGCTATCCGCCGCCGTTCCCCGGCGGCCTAGGAGAGTCGGGGGTCGAAGCGCTGCGGCAGTTCGTGCTCGACGGCGGGACGTTGGTCGCGCTGAACGACGCGAGTCGGTTCGCCGTGCAGGCGCTGCTGCTCCCGGTGCGCAACGTGCTGGAGGCGGTCCCAGAGGAGGATTTCTACGCCCCCGGCTCGATCTTCCGTCTCGAGCTCGATCCGGCGCACCCCGTGGCCCGCGGGATGCCCTCGCACAGCATCGCCTGGTTCGAGAATGGACCGGCGTTCGACGTGCTCGACTCGAGCGCCGTGCGCGTGATCGGCCGCTATCCGGATGAGCCCTCGCGCGTGCTGCTGTCGGGATGGGTGCTCCACCCGGAGCGGGTGGCGGGACGGGCGGCGCTGCTCGAGATCCGGCTGGGCAGCGGCCGGGTGATTCTGTTCGGGTTTCGGCCGCTGTACCGGGGTCAGGCGATCACCACTTTCCCCTTGTTGTTCAACAGCTTACAGCTCCGGCAGTGATCTGGGCCCTTGTCTCCCCGGACCCCGTTTCCTATTGTGATACCCCCTTATGAGATTGGTCCGGCAGGCAAGCGCCCTCTTGCTCTGGGCCGCGCTCTCCTCGAGTCGCGGCCTTTTTGCGCAGCAGACGCTGCCCGCGGCGGTGCTGCCACACGACCTGCGAGTGAGCCTGCGGCCCGTCGACGTGCGCTACGCGCCGCCTCCGTCGGAGCCGTTCCTCCCCGTCTTCTCGTCGCGGGAGATCAAGGCCCTCTACGTCAACGCGTGGGCGTTCAGCTCGAACAAGTTGTGGGACCTGGTGCGCCTGGCCGACTCGACCGAGATCAACGCGTTCGTCGTGGACGTCAAAGACGACACCGGCTGCCTGCTCTACACGTCGACGGTCGAGACCGCGGAAGCCATCGGGGCGAATCGCTGCCGGCGGCTGCGCGAGGTGCGCTCGCGCCTCGACACGCTCGCGGCGCACGGGGTCTACCCGATCGCGCGCATCGTCGTGGCCAAGGATCCGCTGCTGGCGGAGGGGAAGCCGCGGTGGTCCGTCCAGCACCGCGACGGCGGGCTGTGGCGCGACCGGATCGGGAGCGCATGGGTGGACGCCTACAACGACTCGGTCTGGATCTACGCGACGCGGCTCGCGGAGGAGGCGGTGCGGCTGGGGTTCTCGGAGGTGCAGTTCGACTACGTGCGCTTCCCCGACGAGCCGGCCGAGCGCCTGGCGCATGCGATCTTTCCCGCCCGGCGGGCGGGGGAGACGCCCCGGGCGGCGGTGCGCCGCCAGGTCCGTACGATGAAAGCCCGCCTCGCCCCGCTCGGCTCGCCCGTGACCTTCGACATCTTCGGGCTCACGGCCTCCGCCACCGGCGACATGGGGATCGGCCAGGTGTGGGAGGACTTCATCACCGTGGCCGACGTGGTGCTCCCGATGGTGTATCCCAGCCACTACTATCCCGGCGCCTACGGCTTTCGCCGGCCGAACGCCGAGCCGTATCGCGTCGTGCGGCAGGCGTTGCGCGAGGCCATCGCGCGCTCGAGTCCGGTCCCCGGCGCGGCCGAAATCCGGCCCTACCTCCAGGCGTTCACACTGGGGCGGCGACTGCCCCGCTACACGCCGCACGAGATTCGCGAGCAGATCCGGGCCGCAGAGGAGCTGGGCATCACGTCGTGGGTGTTGTGGAACCCGCGCAGCGTGTATCAGCGCGGCTCGCTTCGCCCCCCCCCCCCCGCCTATCCCCCGCCCGCGCGCGCGTCACCGCCGGCTCGGGCCGAGGCGGTGACAACTAGGGAGCCAGCACCATCCCGGGCTGCCACTCCGTGATGTAGCCCGAGATCGCCGAGGCTGCGACGGTATAGGGGTTGGCGAGATACAGCTGGCCCGGACCGGAACGGCCGGGGAAGTTGCGGTTGATCGCGCTGATCGTGACTTCGTCCCTGGTCTTCGAAACGCCGGGGCCCGCGTTGATGCAGGCACCGCACGACGGCTCGAGAAACGTGGCCCCCACCTGCCGGAACACCCCCAGGTAGCCCCGCTCCTCACAATAGTGCTTCACTTCCTGCGAGCCGCACTGGATGTAGAACCGCACCCACGGCGCCACCCGCTCGCCCCGCTGCACCGCCTCCTTCAACACGCGGGCGTACATGTCCATGTCTTCCTTTTTGCCCGCGGTGCACGAGCCGGCGTAGGCGATCCCGACCCGAACGCGGTCGGAGAGCTCTTCGATGTTGCGGCCGTTCCCCGGGTCGCCGGGCAGTGCGATCATCGGCTTGATGCGCGCGGCGTCGATCTCGATCACCTCGCAGTAACGGGCGTCCGGATCGCTCCCCAGGCCGGCGCACAGCGCCTGGGCGCGCGCGCGCGCCATACCGCGGTACTCCATGAGGAAGTCGACGGTCTTGGCATCGGGCGCCACGTAGCCGGTGAACCCCCCGACCTCCGCGGTCATGTTGGTCATCGTGGCACGCTCGTCGACCGACAGCATCTCGACAGCTTCGCCACAGTACTCGACCAGCTTGCCGATGGCTTTGCCGCTCTTCACGTACGGCTGGCGCAGGATCTCGAGCATGAAGTCCTTCGCCGTCACGTTCTCGGGCTTGGTCCCGCGGACCACGACCTTGACGGTCTCGGGGACGGTGACGCGCACGTCCTTGGTGATCCAGGAGTTGAAGATCGCGGTCGTGCCGACCCCGAACGCCACGCACCCGACCGCGCCGGCATGCGGCGTATGCGAGTCCGAGCCGATGATCACCTGCCCCGGCTCGGCGTGGGCCTCGAGGATCTTCGAGTGGCAGATGGCCTCGGAGCCATGATGGCCCAGCCGCAGCTCGCCGTACAGCTTGATCCCCTGCCGCTCGGCGAATTGCTGCTGCTTCTTCTCGAGCTGGAGAGCCACGTCGAGCAGCCCTTCCTTCACCCGCTCGGGCGTCATCGCCTCGTCCAGAAACGTCAGATGGTCGCGGAACAGGAAAATCGAGCCCGGGTCGAACACCCGCTCGTCGGGACCGACGAGCTGCTCGAAGAAGATGGCCGCCATCGGCGTGACGTACTCGTGGCTGAACCGGATGTCGGTGACCACGAAGCCTTCGTCCCCCGGCTTTACGGCAGGCACGCCGATCCGTCCCTGGGCGGGATCCACGACCCAGTGGCGCGCCAGGATCTTTTCCCCGAGCGTCATCGGGCGCGCGGGAGTGTCGGGGGGCGTGAGCACTACCTGGCCCTGCAGCCGGGCGATGTTGTAATTGAACAGGCCTCCGTATTCGATGATCCCCCGCGTGATCTCCCCTTCCCCCGCGGTGAAGGTGGCGAGCGGGATCTCCTCGCCGCGCCGGATCCGCTCGAGGATCGAGAAGTCGGTGGTCGTGAGAATGCCCAGGTTCTGGCAGTTCTCGCGATAGATCCGTTCGATGTTCTCGGCGACCACGAGCTTGACGCCGGCGCACATTTCGGCGTACGGGGATTGCTCGCGTGAGGACCCCTTCCCGCGACGCTTCCCGCTGACCGAGGCCACGAAGCCGCCCTGCTTCACCGACCCGCGGGTGATGGGGAACTCCTCCCCGCACTTCAGGCCGAGGTAGGGGAAATCGCCCAGGGTGTGGTCGTAGTAATAGCAGATGTAGGCGGGAGTGATCTCGTCGGTCGAAATGTCGTCACGCAGCTTGAGGCCGGGGTGCCAAGCGAGATCCTCCCCGCCGAGCTGGCGCCGCACCAGCGCGGCGTCCTCGGCGAGGAGCAGGATCCGCCCCGGCAGGCGGACGCCGGCTGGCAGTTTCTGCACGGGACGGGTGCGGAGCGCATCGACCATGGGCGAAAAATGGCCCCTTGCTCTACCCCCAGCAACCCGGTTTCCTTGCTGGCCA
Organism: Gemmatimonadales bacterium; assembly: GCA_050732995.1. Lineage (GTDB taxonomy): Bacteria > Gemmatimonadota > Gemmatimonadetes > Gemmatimonadales > GWC2-71-9 > JBOHSA01. Next base: position 17,293 of record JBOHSA010000120.1, read on the forward strand.
TGATGCTCCTCGCGCTGACCCTCTTGCAGGCCGCCGCCCCCCTGACGCAACAAACCGGAACGTTCCGGAGCCCCCGGGTGCGGGAGAGCTCGGGGATCGCCGCGAGCCGCGCCCATCCCGGCGTGCTCTGGACCCACAACGATTCGGGCGACGGGCCGTACCTCTACGCCACCGACCTCTCGGGCGCGGACCGCGGGGCGCTCCTGGTCGCCGGGGCCCGCGCGCTCGACTGGGAGGACGCCGCGCTCGGCCCCTGCCCGGCACGCTACGGGCGCACCGGGCTGACATGCGTCTACGTAGCCGATACCGGCGACAACTTCGGGTCCCGGAGCCGCGTCCAGCTCTACGCCGTGCCGGAGCCCGATCCGCCAGCGTCGGCCGCCGATACGCAGCGCGCGACCGCGGCCGCGGACTTCCTGCACGTGCGTTACCCCGATGGCCCCCACGACGTCGAGGCGGTGTACGTGTCACCACAGGACGGCGCCGTGTATCTCGTGTCCAAGGGTCAGTCCAGGGCCATCCGGCAGTATCGCGTGGACCGCGAGCGCTGGAACGACGACACGGTCGTCACCGCTCAGCTCGTCTCGGAGCTTCCCATCCGGCCCGACCGAGGCGACGGGCGCTGGGTCACGGGCGCGGCGATCCGGCCGGACGGGCAGCTCGTCGCCATCCTCACCTACCCCGAGGTCTATTTCTTCACGCCGGGGGAGGGCGGCCGACTCGCGCTCGTGGACCGCCCGAAATGCGACACTCCCGGCAGCGGAGTCCTCTGGGAAGCCATCGACTTTCTCGACGATTCCACCTTGGTGCTCACGAGCGAGTCCGAGAGGTCCCGGCGGCGGGGGATCATCAGTACGGTGCGATGCCCGTGACCTGGGGAGCCAGGAAACGCCTGGTGTGCAACGAATTGCACTCGGGGGTTGGTTCGGGCTTTAGTAGATAAACCTCTATTACGTAATAGGTTGCGATCCAGGTGTTGGCATCGCGGTCACCGCGCGTTCGGCGCGATTGCCTAATGGACAGCCCCCAGGTAAGTTTGCGCCCGTTTTTGACCCCCACTTGGAGCGCTCGCCTGGAAATCCCCGCCTCCTACAAGCTTCCGCTTTCCTGGCTGCTCGAGGCCGCAAGTCCGCCGATCCAGTATCGGACCTACGCCGAGGTGGTGCCGGAGGCCCAGCGGGACCCGGGGCGGTTGGAGGCCCTGCGGGCGGCGGCCCTCGCCTACAAGCCGGCTCAGGCGATTGCCCGCAAACAGAAAAACACGGGGCTGTGGGGCGGGAACCTGCTCGCGCCGGGCGCGATGGGGTCGTACGGGTGGAAAGAGACGGGGACGGTATTTCAGTACCGGCGCCTGCTGGAGCACGGGTGGTCGGCCGAACACCGCGCGATTCGGCTCGCGGACCGGTTCTTCTTCCGGCTGCTCTCGCGCGACGAGGACCCGGCCCTGCTCGTCGAGTTTCAGCGTCCCGCCAAGACCGACCCGGGGCTCGCCCACTGGGCGCGCCTGATAGGACGGGAGGCAGCGGCGGCGGCCCTGGCCCGCGCCGATCATGCCGAAGACCCGCGGCTACGCGGCGCCGCGCACCGCATCGCCAGCGACATCTCCCAGTACCTGCGGAGTGGGCTGGTCGAGAAGCCGTTCCGCAAGCTCCACGGCAAGACCATTCTGGACCCCGCGGGCTTTCCGCCTACGATCTTCGCGGTGGAGACGCTGGCGTTCCTCCCCGCCGTGCAGCGCGAGCGCGCGGGGTTCATCGAGCGTCTGGCCTCCTACCTGTCGCGGCCGTCGTCGCGCCGCGCGTTCTACATCGTGGCTGGCAGGAAGCTCTTCAAGCCGCTGTTCGAGCTGCTGGGCGATCCACTCGGCGCGGACGCGAAGGGACACGTGACCGATATCCCGTTCGCCGTCTACTGGTTGGAGCTGATGGCTCGGCTCGGCGTCGTGCGCCTGATCCCCAGCGCCACGCGCGTGCTGGCCCGGCTGTACAGCGCGTGCGACGACCAGGGCGTGTGGAACCCGAAGAGCCTCCGGACGCGCCCGACGGCGTCGAGCCCCCTGACCGTCCACGTTTACCCTCTGGAAGGGCCAGGCCGGAGCCCGGCACAGCGCCAGACCGACGTGACGTTCCGGCTGGCGTTGATCGCGCGCCACCTGGGACTCCCGATCGAGATAGGCTGATTCCTGGATCCGCTTATCGGGTGGTGAGGGTAGCCGGTTCCGCAAAATAGTAGTAGTATAGCATACTACTATATGCCTTCCATCGATCTCACCCCGTTCGGTTTCACGCCCACGGAGTCTCTCGTATACGGGTCGCTGCTGCAGCTGGGCCCCTCGACCGGCTACGCCGTGGCGCGGGCCTGCCGGGTCGCTCGGGCGAACGCCTACGGCGCCCTCGAGGGTTTGGTGCGTGGAGGCGCGGCGAACCGGGTTCCGGGCGGCGGCCGGCCGACCCGGTACCGCCCGACCGATCCCCAGGCCCTGATCGCCCAGCTCGCCGCCGCGCAGGGGGAAGCGCTCGAGCGACTCAGCCGCGCGCTGAAAAACGCCTCCCAGCCGACTGAGCCTTTGACCCGCGAGATCGCCGGCTCGCGGGCCGCGGCGAACCTCATCCTCCAGCTCGTTGCCAGAGCCGAGCGGCGGGTGGAGGGGATCCTGGCGGCCGATCTATGGCGCCCCACATTGCCGGCGTGGCGTCGCGCCGCGGGACGCGTTGCCGTGGAGCTGCGCGTCGCCGGCGACGCCACCCCGCTCCCCGAGGAGGCGGGGGTGGTGGCCGGCCGGGTGCCGACGGAGCGCCCGACCCTGCTTGTGATCGACGGCCGACAGGCGGTCGCCGCAACGGCACAGGAGGCTGAGCTGACCGCGATCTGGAGCTCGCACCCATTGTTCGTCGCGATTGCCGAAGCGGCCGTTCGGAGCCTGACGTGAGATTCACGCCGGCCGCGAGTCTGCTGCTCGCCGCTTGCCGGGCGGCCCCGATCCCCGAGGCGCAGCGCTTCCCGGCGGGGACCCCGTACCGGGCCCAGGAAATCGTCCTCGAGCGGACGAGGATCCGCTACATCGATGTCGGCGCCGGAGCGGCGGCGAACGCGCCCACCGTCGTCCTGATCCACGGCTTCGGCGCCTCGATGTACTCCTGGCGCCGGAACCTGACGCCGGTCGCCGCGGCGGGCTTCCGCGTGGTCGCGTTCGACAACCGGGGGTTCGGCTTTTCCGACCGGCCGCCCACCGGCTACACCAATGCCGAGTATGCCCGGTTGGTCGTGGCCCTCCTGGACTCGCTGCGGATCCCGGAGGCGGTCCTCGTGGGACACTCGATGGGCGGGGCCATCGCGGCGGAGGTGGCCCTGACGCACCCAGAGCGCGTACAGGGGTTGGCGCTGCTCGACCCCGCGGGCTTCGGCGTGTGGCAGCCGCGACTCTACCGGGTGGCCCGCTGGCCGATCGTGGGCGCGCTCGCCACCGGCTTGCGGGGCCGCGGGTTCACGGCCCGGCTGTTGCGCTCGACCTACGCCGATCCCACCAAGGTGACGGAGGGGGATGTGGACCAGTACTACGCCCCCGTCGCGCAGCCGGATTACGGGCGCGCGCTCCGGGGCGCGCTGCGCGAGTTCCGGTTCGACGCGCTCCAGGGCCGGCTCGCAGCGGTCCAGGCGCCGACGCTCGTCCTCTGGGGCGAGCAGGACCGCCTGATTGCTCCGGCTCTCGGGGCGCGCCTCGCCGCGGAGCTGCCGCGCGGCGCCCTCGTCGTGCTCCCGGGCGCCGGCCACGCGATCCAAGAAGAGGTCCCCGACGCGGTCAACCGCCTGCTCATCACCTTCCTGACCGAGGGGCTGCCCCGGGTGCCGGCGGACTTGGCATCGGCGGAGGAGGGGGTGGGGGTGGCATGTCGTTCCAGTTCATGAGCGCGTTCCACACCATCGGGAATTCGTGATGGTTGAGGAACCGGTGGAGCGGGTTGAACGTGAACGCGATCACCCGGCCCCCCCCCCTCCCCCGGCCGACCGGCACGTCGAACACCGCCCCTTGCCCCACGATCGCATCCTGGTTGCGGACCATCCCCGAGAGCACGTACGGCGCTGCCCGGCGACTTCCCCCCCCCCCC
>JBOHSA010000121.1:0-1567 GCA_050732995.1 Gemmatimonadales bacterium
GATGCAGGGCGGTGCTGGCGCCGATCGCCCCGGCGCCGATGACGAGGACGTCGGCGACCTGAGAGATCACGAGGGCGTCAAGCGCTAATGTGGAGTGCGGAATGCGGCGTGCGGAATGGACCGCGCCACGGTCTGATACCGTGGTTCGCACCGCTGATCGAACTTCCCCTTCAATTCCGCATTCCGCACTGCGCACTCCGCATTCACTTCATTCCGCATTCTCTTCATTCCGCAATCCGCAATCACAACAGCTCCCGATACACATCCGCCGTGCGCTCCGCGGTGCGCTGCCAGGTGAACTCGCGCGCCCGGGCGCGGCCGCGCTCGATCAGGGCCTCCCGGCGGTCGGCGTCCTCGGACAGCTCGAGCAGCGCCGCGACGTAGGCCTGGGCGTCCCGGGCCTCGACCACGACCACCGCGTCGCCGCCCACCTCTTTGAGCCCGCCGGCGCCGGAGGTGACCACGGGGAGTCCCGAGGCGAACGCCTCGAGCACGGGGAACCCGAAGCCTTCGTACAGGGATGGGAACAGCAGGACGTCGGCCGAGCGGTAGGCGCGGCGCAACGTGGCCTCGTCGGCCGCGGGGACGCTGCGCACGTAGCGCCGCAACCCCAGCCGCTCGACCAGCTGCTCCTGGTCGCCGCTCAACCGGCCGCCGACCTGGAGCAGGTACACGTCCTCCTCCTGGCGCAGCCGCGCGACGGTCTGGATGACGAGTGGGACGTTCTTGCGCTCGACCGTGCTGCCCACGTGGAGCACGACGAACGCGTCGTCCGGGATGCGCCAGTCGCCGCGCCCGCGCGCGCGGGTGCCGGGCGACTCCGAGAAGAACGCCCGGTCCACGCCGAACGGGACGACGTGGATGCGTTTGTCGTCGCCCAGCCAGGTGGCGAGCTCGCCGCGCAGCCACTGGGTGCCGACGATGAAGGCGTCGGCCTGGCGCAGCGCCTTGAGCGTCCGGCGCAGGAACCGGTTCCGCAGCCCCTCCTGCCAGCCGTCGGTCGGCGAGCGCAGCACGATCACCGGCATCAGGTCGTGCACCGTGATGGTCACCGGCCGGCGCCGCGCGCTCGGCAGCATGTGGGCGTAGGAATGGTCGAGGATGTGCACCAGGTCGGCGCGCCGCGCCTCGCGCTTCAGCCGCTGCGGATAGAAGAAGTAGCGCGCGATGTACTTGTGCGGCTCGCGCAACGGCCCGGGGAGGACGAGCCGGGACGGGTCCACCGGCTGGGTCCACCAGCGCACGAAGCTGCCCGACGTGCGCCGGCCGTCGGTCGTGTCCCGCGTCAGCGCCCCCACATGGGCCGCGAGGCGCACCTCGAAGCCGGGGCCGCTGCTCTCCAGCCAGTCGTGCAGCCGGTGCGCGTAGCGGTCCATCACCGGCCAGCGCTCGAGCGGGAGATCGGGAACGAGCAGGACGCGGGTCATGCCTCCGGTTCCAATAGGGTTCTCCAGAATGCCAGGGTCCGTTCCGCCACGGCGTCGTCCGAGTAGTGGCGCATCGCGCGGGCCCGCGCGGCCTGCGCCAGGGGGCGCCGCACGGCGTCGTCGGCCAGGCGGCGCAGCGC